>NZ_DAIQNN010000001.1:0-161312 GCF_036788415.1 Rubrimonas sp.
CGCCGGGGGCCCGCGCCCGCGTCGCCCTCACAGGCCTGACGCTCGCCGAGCAGTTTCGCGACCAGTCCGGCACCGACGTGCTGTTCTTCGTGGACAACATCTTCCGCTTCACCCAGGCCGGCTCGGAAGTGTCGGCGCTGCTCGGCCGCATCCCCTCCGCCGTGGGCTATCAGCCGACGCTCGCCACCGACATGGGCCAGCTGCAGGAGCGCATCACCTCGACCAAATCGGGCTCGATCACCTCGGTGCAGGCGATCTACGTGCCCGCCGACGACCTCACCGACCCGGCGCCGGCGACCTCCTTCGCGCATCTCGACGCCACCACCGTGCTGTCGCGCGCGATCTCGGAGCTCGGCATCTACCCGGCCGTCGACCCGCTCGACTCCACCTCGCGCCTGCTCGACCCGCAGATCATCGGTCAGGAGCATTACGACGTCGCGCGCGCCGTGCAGGGCACGCTCCAGCGCTACAAGGCGCTGCAGGACATCATCGCGATCCTCGGCATGGACGAGCTGTCGGAAGAGGACAAGCTCACCGTGGCCCGCGCGCGCAAGATCCAGCGCTTCTTGTCGCAGCCCTTCGACGTGGCCGAAGTGTTCACCGGCTCGCCCGGCGTGCAGGTGCCGCTCGAGAAGACCATCGACAGCTTCAAGCGCGTCGTCGAGGGCGAGTTCGACCACCTGCCGGAGGCCGCCTTCTACATGGTCGGCGACATCGACAGCGTGATCGCCAAGGCCCAGAAGATGGCCGCCGCCGCGGCCTGATCCGCGACACCGCGAAGGAGAGGCCGATGGCCGACACGATCAGCTTCGATCTCGTCTCGCCCGAGCGCCTCGTCGCCTCGGTCGACGCCGACAGCGCGCGCATCCCCGGGGTGGAGGGCGAGTTCACCGCCCTTCCCCAGCACGCGCCCTTTCTCACCACGCTGCGCCCCGGCCTCGTGATCGTGCAGGAAGGCGGCAAGACGCATGAGTTCTTCGTGACCGGCGGCTTCGCTGAAGTCTCGCCGCACGCCGTCTCGGTGCTGGCAGAGGAGGCGATGGAGCGCAGCCGCGTCGACCGCGCCTTTCTCGACGCCAAGATCGAAGAGGCCGAGGCCGCTCTCGCCGCCGCCTCCTACGAGGGCAAGATCGCCGCTGCGCAGCGCGTGGCGGATTATCGCCAGTTGCTCGGACAGTTCTCGGGCTGAGGACGATCCGCCTGCGCCGTTCCTTGGGCGGCGCGGCGCTGCGGCTCACCTCAACAAATCGTCGAACTCCGCGAACACCTTGTCATAGGTCGTTCGCTTGAACGGCACGATGCAGCCGATCAACTCGCCCGGCGCCATCCAGGTCCAGCGGCTGAATTCCGGGTGCTCGGTCTCGATCCGGATGTCGGCGTCCTCGCCCAGAAAGCGCGCCGCGAACCATTTCTGCATCTGGCCGCGAAACCGCCCCTTCCAGAGTTTCGGGCCGAGATCGGTCGGAAAATCGTAGGGGATCCACTGCGCGCTCTCGCGCAGAACCTCCACCAGATGCGGCGCGACCCCGGTCTCCTCGCCCAACTCGCGCAGCGCCGCCGCGACCGGCGCCTCGCCCTTGTCGATGCCGCCCTGCGGCATCTGCCAGGCTGGGCCGGGGCTGTCGATGCGCTGGCCGGCGAAGACCCGCGCGCCCGGCCCGATCAGCACCACCCCGACGCTCGGGCGATAGGGGAGCGCCGCGATCTCCGCGGCGCCCGCTGCGCTCTCGGACATGGCCGACCCCTTACTGCGCCGCCGCCGCCCGGCTGTACACCGCGATCCCGGTCAGCATGTCGATGGCGTAGGCCAGCTGGAGGTCCTCGGCGCGCAGCTTGGCGGTCGCCTCGTGGCGGGCGCGTTCGGCCTCCCACTGCTCGCGCTCCTCGTCGGTGAGCACGTTCTCTAGGCTGCCGCGCAGCGCGGCTTCAGAACGCTGGAAGCGCGGATCGGCCTCCGGGGCTTCGGCGAGCTGGCGGTTTTCGACGAGAATGTCCGGCTCGATGCCGAGCGCCTGGATCGACCGGCCCGACGGCGTGTAGTAGCGCGCCGTGGTCAGCCGCATCGCGCCCTGGTCCGACAGCGGCATGATCGTCTGGACCGAGCCCTTGCCGAAGCTCTTGGCGCCGACGACGATCGCCCGGCGATGGTCCTGCAGCGCGCCCGCGACGATCTCCGACGCCGAGGCGGAGCCCTCGTTGATCAGCACCACCAGCGGCTTGCCGTTCGTCAGGTCGCCTTTCTCGGCGTTGTAGCGGTCGCTGTCGGACGGGTCGCGCCCGCGCGTCGAGACGATCTCGCCCTTGTCGAGGAACGCGTCGGACACCGCGATGGCCTGATTCAGCAGCCCGCCGGGATTGTTGCGCAGGTCGATGACGTAGCCGGTCACCTTGTCGGCGCCGCCGAGCTCTTTCTTGATCTCCTCGATCCCGCTCACGAGGTTGTCGAAGGTCTGCTCGTTGAAGGTGGTGATGCGGATGACGCCGACATCGCCCTCGACGCGCGCGCGCACCGCGCGGATCTTGATGACGTCGCGCGCCATGGTCAGATCGAGCGGACCCTCCTGGCCCTCGCGGGCGATGGTGACCTTGATCTCCTCTCCGACCGGCCCGCGCATGCGCTCGACGGCCTCGGACAAGGTCAACCCCATCACCGGCTCGTCGTCGATATGGGTGATCAGGTCGCCCGCCTTGACGCCGGCCTTCGCGGCGGGGGTGTCGTCGATGGGGGCGACGACCTTCACCAGCCCGTCCTCCATCGTCACCTCGATGCCGAGGCCGCCGAACTCGCCGCGGGTCTGCACGCGCATGTCGGCGAAGCCTTCGGGCGGAAGATAGGAGGAATGGGGGTCGAGCGAGGCGAGCATGCCGTTGATCGCGCTCTCGATCAGCTCGCCCTCGTCCACTTCCTCGACATAGGAGCTGCGGACGCGCTCGAAGATCGCGCCGAACAGGTCGAGATATTCGTAGGTCGACTTGTCCTTGACGGACTGCGCCCAGAGGGGCGTCGCCAGCTGGGTGGCGACGGCGGCTCCGAAGGCGGCGCCGCCGATCGCGGCCAGAGCAAGCTTGCGCATTATCCGCTCGTCCTTTCCTGTGCGAACGCGAACCACGGGGCCGGGTCGGTCGGCGCACCGCCGCGTCGCAACTCCATATAGAGGCTTTCGCGAGAAAGCGTCCCGTTTCCGCGGCTCGCGTCAATGAGAAATTCCGCGGAAGCCGGCGGTGGGCCGCCCATCGCGCCGATCGGCTCGCCCATCAGCACGACGTCTCCCACGGTCCGGTCGATGCGCGCAAGCCCGGCGAGCAGGATCAGCGCGCCCGCTTCGGGTTCGAGAATTGCGACTTGCGCGAACCGCCCGATGGGGCCGGCGTAGCGCAGCGTCGCCGTCGCCGGGGCGCGCACCAGCGCGTAGGGCGCGGTCTCCAGCGTCATCCCCTGCGCGCCGCTCGTCCCGTAGGGCGCGGCGATGCGGCCTGCGACGGGCGGCGGCATCAATCCGCGCAGCGCGTCGAAGGGGATGTCGGGCGCGGCGCCTTCGGGGCGCGGCGGCAGGGCGGTCACGCCGTCGGCGAGCGTGGCGGCGGCGCGCGACAGAAGGGCGCGGGCGGCGTCGAGCGCCTGCGCCGTCTCTGGGTCCGGGGGGGCGGCGCGGCGCGCGGCGGTCTGCGCGGCGATTTCGGCATGGGTGGCGCGCAGCGCGTCGATCGCCGCGCGCGCGAGATCGGCGGCGGCGCGGCGCTCCGCCTCGAGCATGTCCAACGTCGCCAGATCGGCCCCGAGGGTCTCGGCCCGCCGGCGCAGGGCGGGTGCGGCCGAGCGGGCGACCAGCGCGGCGCGGCGGGCGGCGAGCGGTCCGTCGGGGTGCAGGAACCAGCCCACGGGCGGCGCCGCGTCGATCCGGCGGATCGCGAGGGCGGCGGTCGCGGCGCGCTGCGAGAGGTCGGCGGCGCGCGGGGCGAGATCGGCGCGGCGCTGGGCGATCCGGCGCAACTCGGCGCGCAGGACGGCGAGCGCGTCCTCCTGCGCCGCCGCCGCCGCGCCGAGCGCGGCCAGCCGACCCTCCCCGTCGGCGGCGGCCAGCGCGGCCTCGGCCCGGCGCAACGCCGCAGCGGCGTCCGCGATCTCCTGCGCGGCGGCGGGCGCGGCGCAGAGCGTCAGCGCGACCAGCGCCGCCCGGATCACGCGCCCACCAGGACCCGACCGGTCATCTCGGGCGGGCGCCGCAGCCCCATCAGCGCGAGCGCGGTCGGGGCGACGTCGGCCAGCCGGCCGTCCGAAAGCGTGGCGCCCTCGGGCCCGCCGACGAGGATCAGCGGCACCGGATTGGTGGTGTGGGCGGTGTGCGGTCCGCCCGTCTCGGGGTCGACCATCATCTCGCAATTGCCGTGATCGGCGAAGACCAGCATCGCGCCGCCCGCCCGCTCGACCGCCGCCGCGACGTCGCCTAGCGCCGCGTCCACCGTCTCGACGGCGGCGATGGCGGCGGCCAGATCGCCGGTGTGGCCGACCATGTCGGGGTTGGCGAAGTTCGCCACGATCAGCGCGTTCTCGCCGCCGTCGATGGCGGCGACGAGATGGTCGCGCACTTCGGCCGCCGACATCTCGGGCTTCATGTCGTAGGTGCGCACTTTCGGGCTCGGCGCCATGTGGCGGGTCTCGCCGGGCCACGGGGTCTCGATCCCGCCGTTCAGGAAGAAGGTGACGTGGGGATATTTCTCGGTCTCGGCGACGTGGAACTGCGCCAGCCCCTGCGCCGACACCCACTCCGCCAGCGTGTTGGCGATGTCCTGCGGCGGAAACATCACCGACATGTGGCGGTCATGCGCGCCGGAATAGGAGGCGAAGCCGCACATCGCCGAAAGGCGCGGGCGCGCCGAGACGTCGAAACCGTCGAAATCGGGGTCGCCGAGGGCTGCGAGGATCTCGCGCGCCCGGTCGGCGCGGAAGTTGACGCAGAGCGCGCCGTCGCCGTCGCGCATCCCCGCATAGTCGCCGATCACGGTGGGCGCGACGAATTCGTCGGTCTCGCCGCGCGCATGGGCGGCGGCGACGGCGTCTTCGGCGGTCGCGGCGGTCTCGCCTCTGCCGCGGACCATGGCGTCGAAGGCGGCCTGCACCCGCTCCCACCGCTTGTCGCGGTCCATCGCGTAGAAGCGGCCCGAGACGGTGGCGAAGCGCGCCTCGGGCGCGACGCGGCGAAAGGCGGCGAGGTGCTCGGGCGCGCTGGAGGGCGCGACGTCGCGCCCGTCGGTGAAGGCGTGGAGCAGCACCGGGACGCCGAGCGCCGCCAGCGCCTGCGCCGCCGCCGCCATGTGGCGCTGATGGCTGTGCACGCCGCCGGGGCTGAGCAGCCCCAGCACATGCGCCGTCCCGCCCGCCGCCTTCACCTTGTCGGCGAAGGCGCGCAGGGCGTCGTTCTCCGCGAAGCTCCCGTCTTCGATGGCGCGGTCGATGCGGGGCAGGTCCATCCACACAACGCGGCCCGCGCCGATGTTCATGTGGCCGACTTCGGAATTGCCCATCTGCCCGTCCGGCAGGCCGACATCGCTCCCGCTGGTCCGCAGGGTCGCATGCGGGCGCGTCGCCATCAGCCGGTCGTAGACGGGCGTGCGGGCGAGCGCGACAGCGTTCGCATCGGTCTCGGCGCGCAGGCCCCAGCCGTCGAGGATGCACAGCACGGTGGGGCGAAAGGCGTGCGTCATGGCGGGCGGTCCTCGCTGCTGCGCTGCAACTGTCAAAGCATGGCGGGCGGCCGCGCGCAACCGCGGGGGCGGTTCCGCGGTCGGGCGATCCGCGCTAAACGGTCCGCCGGGCCGGCTGCGGGATTCGCCATGACTGACGACCGGATGCGGCTGAACCTCTCGGCGGCGGGCGCCTCGATCGCCGTCGCGCTCGCGCTGATCGCGATCAAGCTCTGGGCGCAGCTTGCCACCGGGTCGCTGTCCATCGCCGCGAGCCTTGTGGACAGCGCGCTCGACCTGACCATCGCGCTCGCCAACCTCGCCGCGATGCTCTACGCGGCGCGCCCCGCCGACGACGACCACCGCTTCGGCCACACCGCCGCCGAAGATGTGGCGGCGCTGGCGCAGGGCGCGCTCGTGGTCGCGGCGGGGATCGCGATCCTGTGGAGCGGGGCCGTGCGGCTGATCGATCCGCAGCCTTTGCAGGCCGAGCGGGAGGGCGTGATCGCGATGGTCGCGGCGCTGGCGCTGACCGGGGCGCTGGTGTGGTGGCAGCGGCGCGTGGCGCGGCGGACCGGCTCGCGCATCGTCGCCGCCGACAGCGCGCACTACCTGTCGGATTTCGCGCCGATGCTCGCGGCGTTGGTCGCGCTGGCGGCGTCGAAGTTTCTCGACGCCCCGCAGCTCGATTCGGTGCTGGCGATGGCGGCGGCGCTGTGGATCCTGCGCACCGGCTGGCGGGTCGCGCGCGGCGCGCTCCATGGGCTGATGGACCGCGAGGCCCCGCCCGAGACCGTCGCGCGCATCGCCGAACTGGCGGACGCCGCGCCCGGCGTGCTCGGCTGGCACGACCTCAAGACGCGGATGTCGGGGCCGAAGCTCTTCGTGCAACTCCATGTCGAGATCGACGGATCGCTGCGGCTGAAGGAGAGCCACGCCATCGGCGAGGCGCTGCGGCGGGAGATTCTGGCGATCGGCCACGATGTGGACGTGATCATTCACACTGACCCGGTGAAAATCCGCGACTGAAACGCCGGCGCGGGCGTTCTGCGGCGCCGGAGCGCGTTGCGCGCCCGCGCGCGGCGATCACAGAGTGGCGATGTGAAATCCTTGCGGAGCCGCGCCGATGTTCGCCACCCAGCCTCCGCCGCCGATCTGGGCGCGCACGCCGCCGAGCCTCGGGCCGGTCTGCCTCGGGCTGCTCGGCGCGGGTCTGGCCTGGCGCGCCGCCGGCCCGGCGCTCGGCGCGCCCGACGGCGTCGGCGCGCTCTGGATCGGCTTGGCGCTCGCGGCGCTGGCGCTTTGCCTCGGGCTGTACGGCGGGCGGGCGGCGCGGCCCGGCGCGCTGGTCTTCGATCTGAAGATGCCGCCCGGTCGGGGCGCGGTGCCGGCCTTCTCGATGGCGCTGATGCTGGCGGGCGCGGCGCTGATCCCGCTTTCGGCGATGGCGGCGACGGCGGTCTGGGCGATCGGCGTGCTCGCCCATGGCGCGCTCGCGGCGTTGCTGCTGCGGGAGCTGCTCGCCGCGCCGCCCGAGGGGCGGCCCGCCACCGCGACGCTGCTCGTGCCCTTCGCGGGCCAGCTCGTCGCGCCTCTGGCCGGCGTCCCGCTCGGATTTCCCGGCGTCTCGTGGGCGCTGTTCGCGCTCGGGATCGTCGTCTGGCTGGCCTTGACGCCCGCGATCCTGCGCCGGCTGGCGCGCGTCTCGGTCCCGCCGCCGATGCGCCCCGGCGCGTTCATCCTGCTCGCCCCGCCCGCCATCGCGCTGGTCGCCCTCGAGCGGCTCGACCCCGGCGGCCCGCTGCTCTGGCCGCTCTTCGCGGCGTCCTGCCTGACGCTCGCAGGGCTGCTCGCGCATGCGCGCTGGCTGACCGAAGGCGGATGGACGCCCGCCTGGGGCGCGTTCACCTTCCCGTCGGCGGCCTTCGCCGCCGCCTGCCTCGTCATGGCGGAGCGCCAGCTCGGCCCGACATGGGACTGGCTGGCCGCCGCGGCGCTGACGGCGGCGTCGCTGGTCGTCCTCTACGTGGCGCTGCGCACGGGCGAGGCCTGGGCGAAGGGCGAGCTCGCGGCGCGCTGAGCGGCGCCCCGGGGCTGGACAGCGCCGCCCGGCGCGATACCGTCGGACAACCTCTCACCCTCGCCGCAGGAGCCCGCCATGCCCGTCGTCAACCGCATCGCCGACATGCAGGACGAGGTCGCGCTCTGGCGGCGCGACCTGCACGCCCATCCCGAACTGATGTTCGACTTGCCGCGCACCTCGGCGCTGGTGGCGGCCCGCCTGCGGGAATTCGGCTGCGACGAGGTGGTCGAGGGGATCGGGATCTGCGGCGTCGTCGGGGTGATCCGGGGGCGCGAGACGGGGTCGGGGCGCGTGATCGGGATGCGCGCCGACATGGACGCGCTGCCCATCGAGGAGATCACCGGCCTGCCGCACGCCTCGAAGACCCCCGGCAAGATGCACGCCTGCGGCCATGACGGCCACACCGCGATGCTGCTCGGCGCCGCCAAATATCTCACCGAGACCCGCAATTTCGACGGTGTGGCGGTGGTGATCTTCCAGCCCGCCGAAGAAGGCGGCGGCGGCGGGCGCGAGATGGTGAACGACGGGATGATGGACCGCTTCGGCGTGCAGGAGGTCTACGGCATGCACAACATGCCCGGCCTTCCGGTCGGCCAGTTCGCGATCCGGCCCGGCCCGATCATGGCGGCGGCGGATCATTTCGACATCGAGGTCGAGGGCCATGGCGGCCACGCCGCGCGCCCGCACGCCTGCATCGACACCACGCTCGTCGCCGCCCAGATCATCGTCGCGGCGCAGAGCCTCGTCGCGCGCACGGTCGACCCGGTGGAATCGGCGGTGGTCTCGATCACGTCGATGCACACGGGCGGCGACGCCTACAACGTGATCCCGCAGACCGTTGCGCTGCGCGGCACTGTGCGCACGCTGTCGCCCGCCGTGCAGGACCATGTCGAGGCGAAGCTGCATGCGCTGGTCGAGCACACGGCGCGCGCTTTCGGCGCCCGGGCCACGCTGAGCTATCACCGCAACTATCCCGTCACGATCAACGCCGCCGCGCAGACCGGCTTCGCCGGCGACGTGGCGGCGCAGGTGGCGGGAGAGGCCGGGGTCCGGCGGGACGCGCCGCCGCTGCTGGGGGCGGAGGATTTCTCCTTCATGCTGAACGCGCGGCCCGGCGCGTTCATCTTCACGGGCAATGGCGACACGGCGGGCGTGCATCACCCCGCCTACGACTTCAACGACGCGGCGATTCCGGTCGGCATGTCCTACTGGGCGCGGCTCGTCGAGACGGCGATGCCGGCGGCGAACGGGGCGAAGGCCTGAATTTGTCCACTTGTCTGGACAGCCGCGTCGAATTGGTCGGTTTTGCGGCGAAATCAGGGCGCGACGGCGCGGTTTGGGCTTGATCGTCGCGCCATCCTTGTCTCCATTGCAGCGACGGCAGCGCGCAGGGGCGCTCCTCTCACGTCGAAAGGCATATCTCGCATGAAGAAATCGGAATTGATCGACGCGCTCGAAAGCGCGACAGGGCAGACCAAGGCAGCCTGCGCGGCGGTCATCGACGCGCTTCCCGCCGTCGTGCTGGCTGGTTTGAAGTCGCACGGCGCCGTGACGCTGCCGGGCCTGCTGAAAGTCGAGGCCAAGCGCCGCGAGGCCCGCACCATGCGCAACCCCGCCACCGGGGCCGCGATCGAGAAGCCGGCGGCGATGGTCGCCAATCTCAAGGCCGCCAAGCCCCTCAAGGACGGCGTCGCCGAGATGCCCGCCTGACGACGTCGCGGCGGGGCCGGGCGGCGCGTCAGCGCGCCGCCGCCCCCGCCGACGCCTGCGCCGCCGCCGCCACGGCGCCCCCGAACTCCGCGATCAGCTGGTCGGCGTCCTCAATGCCCACCGAAACCCGGATGAAGCCCTCGTCGATCCCGAGCCGCGCCCGGTCCGTCTCGCTCAGCGCGCGGTGCGAGGAGCTTGCCGGGTGCGACAGGGTGGTCGCCACGTCGCCCAGCGTCGGCGCGAAGGGCAGGTCGGAGGCCGCGCGCAGGAAAGCGTTGGCCTGCGTCCGCCCGCCCTTGAGCCGGAAGCTCACCATGTTGCCGAAGCGGCCCTGCAACAGATCGCCCGCGCGATTGCAGTCGGGATGGTCCGGGCGGCCCGGATAGAGCACCTGCGCCACCCCTTTCATCCCCGCCAGCGCGTCGGCCAGCCGCGCAGCGTTGGCCGAGGCGCGCTCGAAGCGCAGGTCGAAGCTGTGCAGGCCGCGCTCGGCGAGCCAGCAGTCGAAGGGCGAGGGCGTCAGCCCCCAGCTCATCACCGCGTCGCGCATCGCCGCGTTGCGCTCCGGCGTCGTCGCCGCCGCCCAGCCGAGCGTCGCGTCGGAGTGGCCCGCCAGCAGTTTGGTCACCGAATGGATCACGATGTCGGCCCCGTGATCGAAGGGGCGGTAGGCGCGCGGGGTGGTGAAGGTGTTGTCCACCGCCAGCAGCGCGCCATGCGCCTGCGCGAGCGCCGCGATCCCCTCCATGTCGGCGACCCGCAGCGTGGGGTTGGAGACGACCTCCACGAGGATCAGCCTCGTCTCGGGGCGGATCGCCTGCGCGAAGGCGCGCGCGTCGGTCGGGTCGGCGAAAGTCGCCGAGACGCCGAAGCGCGGCAGATCGTGGCGCAGCAGCTTCAGCGACTTGCCGTAGAGCTGGTCGCCCGCGACCACATGGTCGCCCGCCTTCAGCAGCCCCAGGAACATCGCCGTCAGCGCGCCCATCCCCGAGCCCGCGACGACGCCGCGCCCCATCGCCGGCGTCACGCCTTCGAGCCAGTCGATCTTGGCGCCGAGCGCGTCGGCGTTGGGATGGGCCTCGCGGGCGTAGGTGTAGCCGTGCGCGCGCCCGAGATAGAGGTCGTCGAGCGCGTCGGCGTCGGCGCTGCGCCAGGCGACGGCGGGCTGGATCGGCGTGACGAGCGGCGTCGAGGCCGAGGGCGTCGCCGCCATGCGGCGCACGATCGAGCGGCGGGCGTCGGCGCCCTTCGCGTTGGCGTCGGGTCGGTCGGACATCGTGGCCTCCTGCGCCGCGAGAGAATGCGCCGCCATATCGCGCCGCGCCGGGGCGGCGGCAAGCCCCTCACTCCCCGCGTGACAACCGGCCCGCCCCTCGTCTAGCCTCAATCTCGGGAGGCGGCGCGCGATGGCGGACGAGGCGGCGCAGCGGCGGGGAGGGTGGCTTGGCGACGCGTCTTCCGGCGCGGCGCTCGGCGCGCTGGTCGGCCTGCTGCTCGGGTTGTCGGTGTCGGAAGCCGTGGGCGGCGCCGTGGCCGCGCTCACCGCGCTGCTCGGGGCGTTCTTCGGCGTCGCCGAAGGCAAGCTCGGCGCTCTGGGGGCCGCGGCGCGCCCGGCGCGCCCGGCGCGGCTGATCGGCTTCTGCCTGCTCTGCGCCGGGGGCGTGCTGGGGGGCGTGCATCTTCGCGCGACCGAGGCGCTCGGACCCGATCCGCGCGACCAGCTCGCGCTCTGGACCGCGCTCGGCGCGCCGGAGGCGGAGGCGCGCGCGCTGGTGGTCTATCAGCGCCTCGGCCTCGCGCCGCAAGGCTATGCGGCGACCGAGGCCGCAGCGCCGATGGCCGCCGCGCGCGCCTCGGCGCTGTTCTCGGGCGAGGCGGGCGCCGCCTGCGGTCGGCTCGACGCCCCGATCTACGCCGACGCCGGGGCTCTGGAGGCGGCGATGCGCGACGAGCGCGGCGTCTGGGCCGAGTTCGCCGCCGCCCTGCCGCAAGGGCTGACGCCCGCGCAACGCTTCGACGTGCTGCGCGCGGCGGTCGCGCTGGCCTGCCGATGATCGGCGCTTCGGTCTTGCGCGCCGCCTGCATCGCGCTGGCGCTCCTCGTCGCGGTCGCGCCGCCGCCAGTCCGCGCCGAGCCGCTGCCGGCGGAGCTGCGCGAGCGCCTCGCCCTGTCCGTGGCCCAGATCCGCGCCCGCGACTGCCCCGACGGCGACCGGTCGGGCACCGGGTTCGTCTATGGCGCGCCGGGCCGGATCGTCACGGCGCTGCATGTCGTGGCGGGGTGCCGCACGCTGTCGGCCTTTTTCGAGAAGCACGGCGGCAGGATCGCGGCGGCGCAGGTCGCGCGGGTGCTGACCGGCCCCGACCTCGCGCTGCTCGACGCGCCGGAAGCGCCCGGCGCGCCGCTTCCGCGGGCCGCGACGCCGCCCGAGGTGAACGCGCCGCTGGAGGCGCTGGGCTATTATCTCGGCGTGCCCTCGATGGACAACAAGCCGCTGCGCGTGACCTTCGGCGCGACGCGGCTGGCGCAGATGCTTCCCGACGGGCTGCGCGAGGAGCTGCGGCGCAGCGGCGCCGTCGACCTCGATCTCGACGTGGTGCGGATGGACGGGCACTTGCTGCCCGGCCTTTCCGGCGCGCCGATCCTGACGCTCGCGGGCGAGGTGGCGGCGGTGGGCTCCGGCGGGCTGCAGAGCGGGGCGGCCTCGGTCAGCTTCGGCGTGCCGGCGATCCATCTCGACGCTCTCATGGCCTCGACCGAGCCGCTGAGCGCCGCCGACCGGGCGGTCCCCGGCCTGTTCGCCGCGCCGCTCGCGCCGGAGGGCGCGCAGCCGGGCGCGGCGCAGGCGTTGCGCTGCGGCGGGCTCGATTTCGCGCAAGTGGGCGTGCGCAACTTCTTCGATCTGGCGGAGTCCACCGACGATCCGGCGAGCTTCGCCTACTTTCTTGGCGAGACGGGCCTCGACGCGGCGACGCTTGCGGGCTTTCGCTACGTGATCTGGGCGCCGACCGAAGGCGGCGCGGCCCTCGCGACGCCGGACTGGATGCCGCTGCGCCAAGGCCCGACGGGCGATCACTGCGTCGCCGAGGCCCCGGGCGGCGGGCTGCGGATCGAACTCGGCGGGGCGCGCGTCGGCGATTTCGAGCAGGCGCAGGCGGCGTCCGTCGCCTTCGAGACCGCCGTGGTCCAGCGCAGCGGGCGCGGCTATTGGGAACTGGCCCCGCTCTTCTCCTATCTCGCGCCGCTGGAGCGCGGCGACGGGCTGGTCGCCAACCGCAAGACCGCCATCGGCGTCGACGCCGCTGGCGGGACGGCGCTCGCCTTCGAGACGCTGATGACGCGCGGCCCTGTCTTCACCGGAGCCGCCGCCATCGCCGACCGCTTCGACGTCTTCGCACTGAGCTATTGCGAGGAAGCGCCCGCGGACCCGCAATGCGCGCCGGTCGCCGCGCATCTGCCCGAGATTTATCAGGCCTTTCTGGGCGTCTTCCTCTCGACCTTCCCGATCTACTAGCGCCCGTCCATCGGAGCGCCAGTCGACCCGAGGAGATCGGTTAGCGAAAATTTTCCCTTTGGAAACGAAGGCCCCTGGCTGGGACCGGCTTCTTTCGGGTCGCTCTGCGCTCTAGCGACCGAGCGTCTTGGCGACTTCGGCGGCGAAGTCCTCGTCTTCCTTCTCGACGCCCTCGCCGACTTCCAGACGGGCGAAGCCGGTCACGGCGATCGGCGCGCCGACATCGGACTCGGCGTCCTTGACCGCCTTCTCGACCGACAGGTCGGGATTGACGACGAAGGCCTGCTTCAGAAGGCAGACCTCCTGGAAGAACTTGTTGAGCCGACCGACGATCATCTTCTCGATCACCGCGTCCGGCTTGCCCGACTCGCGCGCCTGCTCGGTCAGCACCTGCTTCTCGCGCTCGACCAGCGCAGGGTCGAGATCGGCCTCCGACAGCGAGGCCGGGTTGGTCGCGGCGACATGCATCGCGATCTGGCGGCCCAGAGCGGCCAGCTTCTCGGCGTCGCCGGTCGATTTCAGCCCGACCAGCACGCCGATCTTGCCCATGCCGGGCGCGACCGCGTTATGGACATAGGCGGCGACCACGTCGGCCTCGAGGCGCGCGGAGCGGCGCACGGTCATGTTCTCGCCGATGGTGGCGACCTTGTCGGTGACGATCTCGGCCACCGTCTTGCCGCCCATCGGCGCGGCCTTGACCGCCTCGACGTCGCCGGCGACGCCGAGGGCCGCGCGCGCGATCTCGGCGACCATGCTCTGGAATTCGGCGTTGCGGGCGACGAAGTCGGTCTCGGAGTTGACTTCGACGGCGACGCCGACGCCGCCCTCGACCGCGACGCCGACAAGGCCCTCGGCGGCGACGCGGCCCGACTTCTTGGCCGCCTTGGCGAGGCCCTTGGCGCGCAGCCAGTCGACCGCCGCCTGCATGTCGCCCTCGGTTTCGGTCAGCGCCTTCTTGGCGTCCATCATGCCCGCGCCCGTCTGGTCGCGCAGCTCCTTCACCATGCCCGCAGTGATCGCCATGTCCCGCATCTCCTGATCGCGCCCGCCAGCGGACGCGCGCCGCCTCGCTGCGGCGCTCTCTACAAATCGCGGGCCGCGGCCTCAAGGGCCGCGACCGTCATGATATCGTCGTCTCGGGCGCAGTTCAGCCGGCGGCCGTCTCGGCCTCGGCGGTTTCCGCAGGCGCCTCGTCGAAGGCGACCTGCTCGACCGGCTCATCCAGCTCGCCGAGATCGATGCTCGCGCCCATGTTCGCGGCCATCCCGTCGAGCGCCGCGCGCGCGACGAGGTCGCAGTAGAGCCCGATGGCGCGCACCGCGTCGTCATTGCCGGGGATCGGATAGTCGACGCCGTCGGGGTCCGAGTTGCTGTCGAGCACCGCGACGACCGGGATGCCAAGTTTGCGGGCCTCGAGGATCGCGAGATCCTCCTTGTTGGTGTCGATCACGAACAGCATGTCGGGCAGACCGCCCATCTCGCGGATGCCGCCGAGCGAGGCCTGAAGCTTGGCGCGCTCGCGCTCGAGATTCAGCCGCTCCTTCTTGGTGAAGCCCGAGATCTCGGCGTCGAGCTGCTCGTCGAGCTTCTTGAGCCGCGAGATCGAGCCCGAGACGGTCTTCCAGTTGGTCAGCGTGCCGCCGAGCCAGCGATGGTTCATGTAGTACTGCGCGCACTGCTCGGCCGCCTCGGCCAGCGGCTGCGCCGCCTGGCGCTTGGTGCCGACGAACAGGATGCGCCCGCCGCGCGCGACGGTGTCGCGGATCGCTTGCAGCGCCGCGTCGAGCAGCGGCACGGTCTGCGTCAGGTCGAGGATGTGGATGCCGTTGCGGTCGCCGTAAATGTAGGGCCCCATGCGGGGGTTCCAGCGATGCGTCTGGTGGCCGAAATGCACGCCGGCTTCGAGAAGCTGGCGCATGGAGAACTCTGGCAGAGCCATGCGGTCGGTGTCCTTTCCGGTTTCGCCGCCGCGGGGGATCAGAGGCTCTCGCCCCAACCGGTGGACCGCGCCGGGATGTCTCCCCGACCGGCCCGCCCCCGCGTGTGGATTTCACGATGTGCCGGGGGTTAGCGGAAAGGGGCGTGCAAGGCAAGGGGGCGTGCGGCTAGCGATCTGGACACGGTAAACGCGTCGTGAACGCAATGGACGCGCGGGGATTTGGATGCATGATTCTTGAACTTATTTGACGAACGGCGACAACAGCGCGGCGTGGACGCTGATCCTCGCCGTGGCCGTCGCGCTCGCGGGCTTCGTCTGGTGGCTGGTCATGCGCCGGGGCGCGGAGGTGTCTGCGGCGACGCAAACGGCGCGCGCATCGCGATCCGCAGCGGCGGGCGTGCGGCCAAAGGCGATACTCGTCCTCGCGCGGCGGATCAGCGCGGACGTCGAGGACGTCGATCAGGCGCTGCGCGAATTGGAGCGGGGTGTCGGGCTCGCCGAGCGGGTGATCGCCGAGGGCGCGCGGCGCTCCAATCTGGGCGCGTTCGTCGACGACGTGCTGCGGCGGCTGGCGGCGTTCACCGCGCAGGGCCGTTACGACGAGAGCGCGGCGGCGGAGGAGGCCTTCGCCGAATGGGAGTGGGCGGAGGCGGAGCGGCGGGCGGCCGCGGAAGCGGAGGGGCTGCGGTTGTTGCAGGCCGGGCTCGACATGGACCTGCTGCGCGGCGACGCGGCGGCGGCGGCGCGCAAGGTCGCGCGGCGCAGCGAGATCGAGACGCCGGACCCGACGGCGCAGTTCAGCACGCTCCTCACCACGCAGGACGACTTGCGTTTGCGCGGCGAGGACAACGGGGTCAACCTCGAACTTGAGGTCGCGATCGAGATGGCGAAGCGGTGTCTAGGCCGCGCCCTTCGCGCGGACCATCTCGGCGCGGCGCAGAACAACCTCGGAATAGCGCTCTTGATCCTCGGCCAGCACGAGAGCGGTACCGCGCGGCTCGAACAAGCCTTTGACGCAATTCGCGCCGCGCTTGGGGAATTCACACGCGACTTCGTTCGCCTCGACTGGGCCATGTCGACCGGCAGTCAGGGAGTCGCGCCGCTGCTGCTCGCGGAGCGCGCGAACGACCCCGCGATGGCGGCGCGGGCCGTGGCGCATCTCACGGAAGCGCGCGACGCGTTGCGAGAAGGCGGGCGCGGTCCGCGCGCCGCCTACTGCGAAAGCCAGCTTCCCGCCGCCCTCGCCCTCCGCGACCGCCTCGCCGGGCGCTGACCGCCCCCTGCATCGTCAGGGATTTTAACCGAATTGCGATAGACGGGGCGCCATGCGGCTCGGCGCGATCCCCAAGGCCCTCGGGCTCTTCTGCGACATCCTCGGCGGCGTCGGCGCGGCGGCGGCGGGCGGCGGGGCGCTGCCCGTGCTGCGGGGCGCGCTCAAGGCCTTCATCGGCGCGCAGGGGCTGGCAGAGACGCTGCGACGGCGCGGCGCGTCGGACGCGGCGGAGGCGCTCGACCGCTTCGCCGCGCGCGCGCGGGCCGACTGGCGCGGCTGGACGCAGATCGAGCGCATGGAGGCGGGCGCGGCGGAGGCCGCCATCGCCGATTTCGACGCCTATGTCGCGCAGGTCGGGGAGGCCCTCGCGCCCGCGCCCGAGCGGATCGCGGCGCTGCGGGCGGACCTGGCCGACGGGCGCGACGCGCAGGCGCTGGCGCGCGCGCTCGCGGGCCGGCTCGCTGCGGAAATGCTCGCCGAGGCGGCCCTTCAGGCGCCCGACTTCTACGCCGACTTGCCGGAGCGCGCGCCGAGCCGACGGTTCCTCGTGGGGCTCGCGCGGGGGGCGCTCGCGGCGCTGTTCGCCGATCCCGCCTTCGCCGCCGCGCTCCAGCCGGCGATGCTCGATCTGATCGCGCATCGCATGGGGGCGCTCGGCGCAGGGCAGGACGATGCCCGCGCCGAGATCGCGCGCGAGGGGGCGCGCACCCGCGACGCGGTGGCGGCGCTGGGCGACGATCTGCGCGACGCGCTGCGCCGGCTCGCGCCGAGCGGGCTCTCGCTGCCCCAGGCCGAGGCGATCCTGCGCCGCTTCGGCGAGACCGGCGCCGCCGTCGACCCCGAGCGCATCGTCGAGGTCCTGCGCGGCAAGGCAGCGGAGATGCGGGCGCTGCAGGCGCGTCTGCGCGATCTGTCCGGCGACGCGCCGCGGGTCTCGGCGTTGCGGGAGGCGGCGGCCGAGCTCATCGAGGCGGGCGATTTCGACGCGGCGCGCGCGCGGCTTTCGGAGGCGCGCCGGCTCGACCGCGAGATCGCCCTCAGCCTGTCCGAGCGGCTGGGTCGGGCGCGCGACAGCGAGGCGGCGACGCTCGCGCGGCTCGCGGAGCTCGCGCGGCTCCAGCTCGCCTATGCCGAAGAGGCGGCGTGCTGGCTCGAGGCCTTCGACCTCGCCGCGCCGGGGGACGCGGACGCGCGGTTCGAACTCGCCCGGCGCGCCGTCCGGGCGCTCACCGATATGGGGCGCGAATTCGGCGACAACGCCTCGCTCAACCGCGCCATCGTGATCTGCCGAGAAACGGCGGCCCCGTTGGTCCCGCGGGCCCGCGACGCCCGGCGTTGGGCGAGCGCTCAAGCCGATCTGGGGGCGGCGCTGGCGGTGCTCGGAGAGCGCGAGCACGGGGTCGAGACGCTGGCCGCGGCGCTGCGCGCCTATCGCGCAGCGCTCACCGTGCGCACGCGCGAGGCGGCGCCGGCGGAATGGGCGGACACGCTGACCAATATCGGGCGGGTGCTGCATCTGATCGGGGCGCGCGAGGCGGGGGCGGGGCGGCTCGGCGAGGCGATCGCCGCCTTCGAGGCGGTGCTGGAGGCGCGCCCGCGCGCGGCCGACCCGTTGGGCTGGGCGCGGGTGCGCAACCATCTGGGCAACGCGCTGAAGCTGCGCGGCCAGCGCTGGCGGGACGCAGCGCTGCTGCGCCGCGCCGTCGAGTGCTACCGGGCCGCCCTGCGCGTGTTCCGCCGTCGCGAGCACCCGGCGGAATGGGCGATGGCGATGGGCAATCTCGCCGCCGCGCTGCGCACGCTGGGCGCCTGGGAGCGCGAGCCCGCCCTGCTGCGCGCCGCCGTGCGCGCGAGCCGAGCGGCGCTGGCGCTGCGCCGGCGCGATCGCGCGCCGCTCGACTGGGCGATGACGCAGAGCGCGCTCGCCAACGCGTTGCAGACGCTCGGCCAGATCACCGGCGATGCGGCGGCGACGCGCGCGGCGGCGGGCGCCTACGCCGCGGCGCTGGAAGTGCGGCGGCGCGACGTCGCGCCGATCGACTGGGCGATGTCGCGCGGCAATCTCGGCGTGGCGCGGCTGGCCTTGGCGGAGCGGGCGCTCGACGCCGAGGGCGCAGCGCCGGCGCCCCTGCGCCGCGACGGTTCGGCGCGGCGGTTCGGCGCGCGGTTCTGCCTGCGTCTCGCGCGGCGCGACCTGTCGGTCGCCGCGCAGGCGATGCGCGCCGCCGAGCATGCGCCCTACGCCGCCTATTACGCCGAGCGGGTCGAGGAGGCGCAGGCCCTCGCCGCAGCGCCCTGACGCGACGGCGCGCGCGCCCCGTAGCACGCCTTGGGCGCGCTTTGACGCGCTTGCGAAGGCCGGTGCGCTGCGCCACCCTGCGCGCATGGAGAGCCCCGCCAGGATCATCTGCTTCGGCGCCGCGCACTGGGACGTGATCGCCCGCGCCGCCCCCGGCGCGCGCGGCCCCGACGCGCCCGGCTTCATCGAGACCCGCGCCGGCGGCGTCGCGCTCAACGTCGCGCTCGGGCTCGCCGCGCGCGGCGCGTCGGCGGCTCTGGTCAGCGCGCGGGGGGACGACGCCGAAGGCGCGGCGTTGGCGCAGGCGCTCGTCGCCGGCGGCGTCGACGGAGCGGGGCTGCTGATCTACGGCGGCGCGCCGACCGGGCGCTATGTCGCCATCGAGCGCGCGGACGGCGAGTTGATCGCCGCCGTCGCCGAGACTTCGGCGCTCGATGCGATGGCCCCCGCGCATCTCGATCTCGACCCGCTGAAGGACGCGGCGATGTGGTTCCTCGACGCCAACCTGCCGCAGGCGGTGATCCGCGCGCTCGCCTGCGCGCCCGACCGCCCGCCGCTCAGCGCCGACGCGGTCTCGCAGGCCAAGGCCGCGAAGCTGCGCCCGGTGCTCGACCGGCTCGACGCGATCTACTGCAACCGGCTGGAGGCGGAGGCGATCTGCGCCACCGGCCTCGGCGCCGCCCGCGCCGCCGCCGAGGCGCTGGCGATCCGGGGCGCGCGGCGCGCCATCGTCACCGACGGGCCGGCGCCGGCGGCGGACGCCGGCGCGCATGGCGTGGCGACGCTGCGCCCCGAGCAGGCGCCGATCCGCTCGGCCACCGGGGCGGGCGACGCGCTGATCGCGGCGCATCTGGCGGCCTGGCTCGGCGGCGCCGCACCGGCGCAGGCGCTCGCCGCCGGGCTCGCCGCCGCGCGGCTGCGCGCCGCATGATCCCGCTCGCGCGCAGCTGGGAGGTGGAGGACGCCCTGCGCGGCGGCGCGCCGGTCGTCGCGCTCGAATCCACCATCGTCACGCATGGGCTTCCCTGGCCGCAAAATCTGGAGACGGCGCGCGCCGTCGAGGCGGAAGTGCGCGCTGCGGGGGCAATTCCCGCCACCGTCGCCGTGCTCGGGGGGCGGGCGCTGGCGGGGCTCGACGACGCCCAACTCGAACAGCTCGCCCGCGCGACCGACATCGCCAAGCTCAGCCGGGCGGATCTGGCGGCGCGGATGGCGCTGATGGGCGACGGCTCGACCACGGTCGCCGCCACCATGATCTGCGCGAAGCTCGCCGGGATCGAGACTTTCGCGACAGGCGGGATCGGCGGCGTGCATCGCGGCGCGGAGACGAGTTTCGACGTCTCCGCCGATCTGGACGAGCTGGCCAAGACGGCTGTGACGGTGGTCTGCGCCGGGCCCAAGGCGATCCTCGACCTGCCCAAGACGCTGGAGGCGCTGGAGACGCGCGGCGTGCCGGTCATCGGCTTCGGAACCGACGCGCTGCCCGCCTTCTGGTCGCGCGAGTCGGGGCTGACGGCCCCGATCCGCATGGACGACCCCGTGCGGATCGCCCGCGCCCACCGGCTTCGCGCGGCGATGGGGATCGAGGGCGGGCAGCTCGTCTGCAACCCGATCCCCGCCGAAGCGGAAATTCCCGCGGACGAAATCGCCCCGGTGATCGACGCCGCAATTGCGGAGGCCGCGGCGCAGGGAGTGGGCGGCAAGGGGCTGACCCCCTTCCTGCTGACCTCGGTTCTGGCGGCGACGCGCGGGCGCAGCCTTGCGGCGAATGTCGCGCTCGTGCTCAACAACGCGCGGCTGGCCGCGCGGATCGCCGCGGCGCTCGTCGAGGACGCCGATGGCTGACACCGCGCTCGCCGCCTTGATCCATCTTCATGAGGACGCGCCGCGGCAGGGGCCGGGCGAGGCCGCCGTGCTCGATCGGATGATCGATCGGCTGAAGATCGGCGACGGGGCGCGCGCCGCCGATCTGGGCTGCGGCTCGGGGGCGACGGCGCTGCGGCTCGCCGTGGCGCGAAGCTTCGACGTGCTGGCGCTCGACGCCGCGGCGCCCTTCATCGACCGGCTGCGGGCGCGGCTGAAGGCCAACCCCCCACAGCGCGGATCGGTCGAGCCGGTGATCGGCGACATGGCGGCGCCGCCCGTGTCGCCGGGGGCGCTGGACCTGATCGTGTCGGAAGGCGCCGCTTATTCCATCGGCTTCGCCAATGCGCTCAAACTGTGGCGGCCGCTGGTGCGGCGGGGCGGCGGGCTGGTCGTGTCGGAATGCGTCTGGTTCGGCGCGGACCGACCGGCTTCGGCGCGCGCGCATTGGGAGGCCGGCTATCCCGGCATGGGCTCGATCGCCGATGCGGTGGCGCGGGCGGAGGCCGCCGGCTGGCGGCTGGTCGCCGCCGAGCGGCTCCGCGCCGAAGCCTGGCGGGAGAGCTATCACCGCCCGCTGGCCGCCCGCATCGCGGCGCTCCGCGCCGAAGCGGCGTCGGACGCCGCGCTGGCGCAGGCCATCGCCGAGGCGGAATCCGAAATCGCGCTGTTCGACGCCACCTGCGACGCCTGGGGTTACGTCTATCTCGCCCTCGACGCGGGGTGACCGCCCGGCGATGACCGAGCCCCCCCCGCCCATCCTGATCGCGGGGCCGACCGCCTCGGGCAAATCGGCGCTGGCGCTGGCGCTGGCGGAGCGGCTGGACGGCTGGGCGATCAACGCCGACGCGTTGCAGGTCTACGCCGAATGGCGGGTGCTGACGGCCCGGCCCTCGGCGGCTGAGCAGGCGCGGGCGCCGCACCGCCTCTACGGCCATGTGTCGGCGCGGGAGGCGTATTCGGTCGGGCGATGGCTCGGCGAGGTCGAGGCGGCGCTCGCGGACTGCGCGGCGCAGGGCGCGCGGGCGATCCTCGTCGGCGGGACGGGGCTCTATTTCAAGGCGCTGACCGAGGGGCTGTTCGAAGCGCCGCCCGTGCCGGCGGAGATCCGCGCCGACGCCGAGGCGCGGCTGGCGGCGCTGGGGCGCGACGCCTTCGCCGGCGAGATCGCCGCGCGCGACCCGGAGACGGCTGCGCGGATCGACCTCGCAAACCCCGCGCGGCTGCTGCGAGCCTGGGAGACGCTGGAGGCGACCGGCGAAGGGTTGGCTGCGCACTGGGCGCGCACGCCGCCGCCGCTGGTCGACCCGGCGAAGGCCGCGCGGTTCGTCGTCGTCCCGCCGCGCGCGGCGCTCTACGCGCGATGCGACGCGCGCTTCGATGCGATGCTGGCGGAGGGGGCGCTCGACGAGGCGCAGGCGGTCATGGCGCTGGATCTGCCAGCCTCGGCGCCGGCGCTGAAAGCGCTCGGCGCGCGCGACCTGATCGCCCATCTGCGCGGCGAGAGCGGCCTCGCCGAGGCGGCGACGCAGGCGAAACAGGCGACGCGCAACTACGCCAAGCGGCAGAGCACCTGGGTGCGAAATCAGATGATTGCGTGGAATCGGCTGTCTGCGACAGAAAGTTGCGAAAATCTCGCGCTTGCGACAGAAATCCTCAGCCGCGACGCTTGACCGGGCGGCATTGCTGTGGCAACGCAGCATTGCAAGGTGAAACTGCGACGCGGAGAGGCGGAGCATGACGCTGAAAGGCGTAGTCATCGGCGGGCGCGCGAGGCGGCGGCTGGTCTGACAGCCGACGCGGCGTGCGCATTCGGGCCCCCGAGACGGGGCCTTTTTTGTTGCCTGCGGGAGAGAAGACGATGCGGGATGAAGCCCATACCGAGACGCGCGGCGAGACGCGCGACGGGGCGCGCAGCGCCGACGAGGCGGCTCGACGGATGACTGGCGCGGAGATCGTGGTCCGGGCGCTGCGCGATCAGGGCGTCGAAGTCGTGTTCGGCTATCCCGGCGGCGCCGTGTTGCCGATCTACGACGAGATCTTCAAGCAGAACGACATCCGCCACATCCTCGTGCGCCACGAGCAGGGCGCGGCCCACGCCGCCGAAGGCTATGCGCGCTCCACCGGCAAGCCCGGCGTCGTGCTGGTGACCTCGGGCCCCGGCGCGACCAACGCGGTCACCGGCATGGTGGACGCGCTGATGGATTCGATCCCGCTGGTCGTGCTGACGGGTCAGGTGCCGACTTTCATGATCGGCAACGACGCCTTCCAGGAGGCGGACACGGTCGGCATCACCCGCCCTTGCACCAAGCACAACTGGCTGGTGCGCGACACCGACCGGCTCGCCGACGTGGTGCACGAGGCGTTCCATGTCGCCATGTCGGGCCGCCCCGGCCCGGTGCTGGTCGACATTCCCAAGGACGTTCAGTTCGCCGAGGGGACCTACAAGGCGCCGGGCCAGTCCCGCCGCTCGACCTATCAGCCCCGCACGACCGGAGACGCGGCTGCGATCTTCGCCGCCGTCGAGCTGATCGAGCAGGCGGAGCGGCCGATCTTCTACACTGGCGGCGGCGTGATCAATTCCGGCCCCGAAGCCTCGAAACTGCTGCGCAAGTTCGTGGGCGCGACGGGCTTTCCGATCACCTCCACGCTGATGGGCCTCGGGTGCTACCCGGCTTCGGGCGAGCGGTGGCTGGGCATGCTGGGCATGCACGGCACCTACGAGGCCAACTGGGCGATGCACGACTGCGACGTGATGATCAACGTCGGCGCGCGTTTCGACGACCGCATCACCGGGCGGATCAACGCCTTCAGCCCCGGCAGCCGCAAGATCCACATCGACATCGACCCCTCCTCGATCAACAAGAACGTGCGCGTCGACGTGCCCATCGTCGGCGACGTGACCGAAGTGCTGCGCGAGATGCTCGCGCTGTGGACCGCGCGCGGACGCAAGACGAAATCGGAGGCGGTCGCGCGCTGGTGGAAGCAGATCGAGGAATGGCGGGCGGTGGACTGCCTGCGCTACGAGCCCTCCGCCACCTCGATCAAGCCGCAATACGCCGTGCAGCGGCTCGAGGCGCTGACCAAGGACCACGACCGCTACATCTGCACCGAAGTCGGCCAGCACCAGATGTGGGCGGCGCAGTTCCTCGGCTTCGAGGACCCCAACCGCTGGATGACCTCGGGCGGGCTGGGCACGATGGGCTACGGCGTGCCGGCCTCGATCGGCGTGCAGATCGCGCATCCCGACGCGCTGGTGATCAACGTCGCGGGCGAGGCCTCGTGGCTGATGACAATGCAGGAGATGAGCACCGCCGTGCAGTACCGCCTGCCGGTCAAGCAGTTCATCCTCAACAACGAGCGGCTGGGGATGGTGCGCCAGTGGCAGCAATTGCTGCATGGCGAGCGGTATTCCTGCAGCTATTCCGAAGCGCTGCCGGATTTCGTGAAGCTGGCGGAGGCGTTCGGCTGCAAGGGCATCCGCTGCGACGACCCCGCCGATCTCGACGCCGCCATTCTGGAGATGCTGGCCTATGACGGGCCGGTGATCTTCGACTGTCTGGTGGAGAAGCACGAGAACTGCTTCCCGATGATCCCCTCGGGCAAGGCGCATAACGAGATGCTTCTCGGCGAGGCCAGCACGGAAGGCGCGATCGAGAGCGAGGGGGCGGTGCTGGTCTGATTGCGGACGACCGAGAGACGGACCATATCCATGGTCCAACTTTTGCGGCGGAGCGCAGGATGGAGATCTCCCTCACCGAAGCGAAGGCGCAGCTCACCGAGTTGGTGCGCAGGGCCGAGAGCGGCGAAGCGGTCTATCTGACGCGGCGCGGAAAACGCGTCGCCCAGATCCTG
The DNA here is from genome assembly GCF_036788415.1 of Rubrimonas sp. Lineage (NCBI taxonomy): Bacteria > Pseudomonadati > Pseudomonadota > Alphaproteobacteria > Rhodobacterales > Paracoccaceae > Rubrimonas > Rubrimonas sp. Next base: position 24,219 of record NZ_DAIQNN010000001.1, read on the forward strand.
CCGTTCCAGCGCGCCGCCCGCGCCCGCGATCTGCGCGGACTTGCGGCGGAGCTTTCGCGGAGCGCGAAGGCGAATGTCGCGCCGGGCACGACGGCGGCGCGCAGCGCCGATTTCCTGTATGACGAGGACGGCGAGCCGTGATCGTCCTCGACACGTCGGCGCTCGTGGCGATCCTGCTCGACGAGCCGGGCGCGAACGGTTTGCTCGATGCGATCGAAACCGCCGACGCCGTCGCCATCTCCGCCGGAACGCTCGCCGAGTGCTTCGTCGTCGCGAAAGGAAAGAACATCGCGAGCGAGATGCGCGCGCTGCTGACCGCCATCGCGCCTGTCGTGCTCGACGTCGACGAAGTCGCCGCAGAGCGCATCGGCGACGGCTACGCCGTCTGGGGCAAGGGCTTCCACCCCGCCCGACTGAACTTCGGCGACATGTTCGCCTATGACGCGACGACGTCGCTCGGCGCGCCGCTGCTTTTCGTCGGCGAGGATTTCGCCGGAACCGACGTCGCGCCCGCGCTGGCGCAGAACGGAGAGACCCCATGAACGCCCTGCAAATCCAGAAAGGCGCCTCGAGCCACAGCGCCTACGACCTCCGCGCGAGCTATGAGGAGACCACCGTCCGGCGCACGCTGGCGGTGATGGTCGACAACGAGCCGGGCGTGCTGGCGCGCGTGATCGGGCTGTTCTCGGGCCGCGGCTACAACATCGAAAGCCTGACGGTCGCCGAGATCGACCATGCCGGCCACCGCTCGCGCATCACCATCGTCACCTCCGGCACGCCGCAGGTGATCGAGCAGATCAAGGCGCAGCTCGGGCGCATGGTGCCGGTGCACGACGTGCGCGACCTGACGGTGGACGGGCCGGCGGTCGAGCGCGAGCTCGCGCTCGTCAAGATCGCCTCGCAGGGCGAGCGGCGCGTCGAGGCGCTGCGCCTGAAGGACGCCTTCCGCGCCCGCGTGGTCGACAGCACGCTGGAGAGCTTCGTCTTCGAGGTGACCGGCAGCCCCGCCAAGATCGACGCCTTCGTCGAGTTGATGCGTCCGCTGGGGCTGGTGGACATCGCGCGCACCGGCGTCGCGGCGATCACGCGCGGCGCCGACGCGATGTGAGGGCGGAGCGGCGAGCCGGCGGCGGATCGGCGCGCAGTCCGGTCGTCGGCGGCGACGCGCGGCGCCGTCTGAGCCGGCGCGGAAAGTCGCCGTTCGCCGACGGAGCGGCAAAGTCGGCTTGCGGCCTTTCGCCTGCGCATGAGATGGTTCGTCCGACCGCGGGCGCCGAGACGCTGATCGCCGCCGCTTTCCGCTGCGACGCGGCGTTCGCCCGACGGGCCGACATTCGCGAGCCGGATCGCCTCGACGCAGCTCAGGACTCCACGCGCGTCGCCGATCCGTCCGTCGGTTGCGCCGCCAGTCGCTCCACAAGGCTGCGGCAATCGACGACCCCGTTTCCCTGGCGCAGCGATGCGGGGGCCTGTCGATCGTCGCCCCCGCGATGTCCGCGCGGGGCGGCGGCGGCGCGCAGGTGCGCGATCAGCTCCGCCGGCGGGACGTCGCCAGGTCCGACCACGCGCCGCAGCGCCGCGACCACGCCGGCCGCGACGGCGCAGGCCCCCGAGGTGCCGGTGACGATGGCGTGCGCGTCGTCGGCGAAGCGGAACCAGCTCGGCGCGCAGATGTCCGGCTTGCGCGGCGCGGGGTGGTCCGGGCCTCGCAACCCTGCCGGCTCGGGGCCTTGCGAGGAGGCGCCGACCCAGTCGCCGGTCGGCGTGACGGCGCCGACCGTCAGCACTTCCGGAAGGCCGTTGGCGCCGAAGATGGAGCCGCCAGGTCCGCGGTCGTAGACGCCGGCGCGATAGTCGGGCGCGAAGAGCCCATTGTTGCCGGCCGAGAACACCACGTCGACGTTCTCGGAGACGAGATCGCGGAACGCCTTCGAGAGCAGATGCCCGCGCTCGTCGCTGTAGTTCAGGACGCCCGTCTCGTATTCGCGGCTGACGAGGCCCCAGGCGCAGACGACGACCCACGCGGCGTCGGGGCCGCCATGGGGCGCGGCGCCGAGACGGGTCCGAAGCTTCGCAAGGGCGGGCAGAACCCGGTTCGCGAAGCGCTCGACGTCGTCGATGCGGTCTGGAAGGATCGGAAGGCTGACGATCCGGGCATGCGGCGCCAGCGACAGGACCGTGCGCGCCATCAGGTTGGCGTGCCGGCGATTCGGAGCCCCCAGCCGCCCGCCCGACGGAGGGGGCGGCGCCACCGGTATCTGCGTCATAGATCCCGGCGCGGCGAGATGCGGGGCGAGATAGGCGGGGTCCACCTCCCCGTCGGCGATCACGACGTTGACGTGGCGCGCCCCGCCCTGCGCGAAGGCGCGCAGCGCATCGGCCCCGATGAGCGCCTCCGCGGTCCGATGCGACGCCGAGGAGGGAAAGGCGAGGTTGGCATGATCCGCCCACTCCGTGGGCGCCAGACGCGGATCGAGCGAAATGCGGTGCTCGTTCCGGCTGTCTCCGGCTTCGTAGAACCTGCGGTAGAGCAGCGTTCGGCCCTCAGGGTCGCGCGCGAGATCGCGGACCAGTCCGGCGTCGGCCTCGAAGGAGAACACGTCTCCGGGTTTGGCGCTCTCGATCGCCGCAAGGCCGAGCCCGAGCCTCGCGAAAAGCCGCTCGAAGATGTCCTGATCCGACGGATCGTCGGTCAATCGGCCGACATATCGGCGGACGCTCTGCGTCATGCTCGGCTCCTCCGCGGAAAGGGCTCAACATTGCACATCCCGCCCGCGAAACGTGTTATAGTTAACTGCTACCAGATTTGCGGGACATCGTTAAGCGGAGAGCGCTGTTGGCGATGACATCTCCCATGGCGCAGCCAGAACCGCCGTCACGGCGACTTGCGGCGATTCTCTTCGCCGATCTGGTCGGTTACACCGAGATGGTCGCGCGCGATGAGGCGCGCGCGCACGCGATCTGGTCAGATTTCCGGCGCGGGGCGCTCGAGCCGACCTTCTGGCGCATGGGGGCGGGCGTGCTCCGCGTCCAGGGCGACGGGGTGCTCGCGAGCTTCCCAAGCGTCGCGGCCGCCATCGACGCCGCGCGCTGCGCGCAGGCGGCGTTGCGCGCCGATCGCCGGACGCCCGCGCCGAGATGGTCAGGCCTCAGCTTGCGCATCGCGATCAATTTCTGCGACGTCCTCTTCGACGAGGGCGACGTGCATGGCGACGGCGTCAACGTCGCCCATCGGCTTCAGGAGCGGGCCGCGCCCGATGCGATCCTGCTGTCCGACAGCGCGCGCGACGCGGCGGGCCCGGCGTTCGACCCGGCGCTGAGAGACCTCGGCTACATCTCGCTCAAGGGCGTGTCGGCGCCCGTGCGCGTGTTCGAATGCGTGGCGGAACCGGATGCGCCCCCGGGCCTCGCCGCGCAGGAAAGCGAGTTGCCCTCGATCGCCGTCATGCCCTTCGAGAATCTCGGGGCGCTGAAGGAGGACGGCTACTTCGCCGACGGGCTGGTCGAGGACCTGATCGTGTCGCTCGCCGGCCTGCGGGAGCTGGTCGTGATCGCGCGAAGCTCGACGCTGGCCTTTCGCGACCGGCAGATCGATCCGCGCGAGGCGCGGCGCATGTTCGGCGTCCGCTACGCGCTTCAGGGCGCCGTGCGCCGGTCGAAGGAGCGGCTGCGCCTTTCGGCGGTCCTGACTGATTGCGTCAGCGGCGCGTCGCTCTTCGCGACGCGGCGCGACCTGCCGCAAGACCAGCTCTTCGAGCAGCAGGACAGGCTGATCGAGGAGATCGTCGCGAACATTGCGCCGCACATCAGGCAGGCGGAACTGGCGCGGGCGATGCGCAAGCCGCCGCAGGTGTTCTCCGCCTATGACCGGCTGCTGCGCGCCCTGCACGAGATGCAGAACCTCGACCGCGACGCCTATGCGGGCGCCGGCGCGCTTCTCGACGAAGCGATGGCGGCGGACCCCGACTTCGCCGCGCCCTGCGCGTGGAAGACGGCCTGGTACTGCGTGATGCTCGCTCAGGACTGGATCGGCGACCGCGAGGCGGCGGTCGAAGCGGCCGACGCGGTCGGGCGCCGCGCGGTCATGCTGGACGAGAACAACGCTCTGGCGCTGGCCGCCTACGGACATGTGCGCGCCTTTCTGAGGGGCGATTTCGAGGGCGCGCTGCTGTATCAGGAGCGCGCGCGGCGCGCCGGCCCCAGCCACGCTCTGGCGTGGCTGCTGTCGGCCGGGGGGATGGCCTATGTCGGACGGGGCGAGGACGCCGTCGCCTTCGCGGAGTATGCGATCAGGCTCGCACCTTCGGACCAGCTCCGCTTCACCCAGTTCGACTGGATGGCGATGAGCCACTACGCGGCCGGGCGGTTCGACGACGCGGCGCGCTGGGCGGCGCGCGCGCTGGCCGACCAGCCGGCGCACCTGCCCTCGCTGCGCCTGCGCGCCGCATCCTGCGCCGCAGTCGGGGACCGCGCCGGCGCCGAACGCGCCCGCGGCGCGATCCTCGCGCTCGACCCGGCTTTCACGCTGCGCGCCTATTCGGCGCGGCGCCGCACCTTCGCGCCCGACGCATTGCAACGCCAGTGGCTCGGCCATCTGCGGATGGCGGGCCTACCCGACTGAGGAAAGGAACCCAAGATGTCGTCAGGACTCGCAGGCGCCTCGATCTCCGGGATGAATTCGAACAACTCGAACAACTCGAACAACTCCAATAACTCGAATAACTCCAACAATTCGAATGCGGCCATGCTCACCGGCTCGGTCGGCGGGGCCGGGGGCGGGCGGACGATCGGCGTCGCGCCCGCCGTGGAGGCGGCGAATCCGACGGAGCCCGCGCATCTGCTGTGGTGGCCCGCGGACGGATGGCCGGTCGCGAACCCGCCCCGAACAGTGCTCGACGGCGCAGTCGAGCGACCGCCGCATCTCCACGAGTTCTATCCGCTCGCCGCGCCGGCGCGGTTCAAACCTGCCAATTGGGGGCCCTACTGGCACGCGCGCGCGCTCCTCGGCGCCTTCGACCGCCAGTTCGCGCAAAAGGTCGCCGCAGGCGGCGACTTCGTCAAACTCCTGCCCCCGGCGCCGAAGAACGGCTGGACCAGCCTCTCCGGGAACGTCAGCGAAGTCGTCTTCTCCGACGCGAGCGCGGTCGCCGGCCCCGACTTCGCCGCGTCGCAGCCCGGTCGACACCGGCTCGACCGCGAGCTGATCGAACTTGTCGGGCTGATCGAGTACCGGCCGGGCATGATGCGCGAAGGCTTCGAACAGGCCGACAGCTTCGACGCGTTTTTCAGCGCGGTGCGCACCTTCAACCGCATCTCGCACCCCGCGACGGCCAAGCTGCTCGCGCTCGCCGTCGAAATCGGCACGCATGTCGCGCAGCGCTACAAGCTCGCCCACAACAGGCCCCGCCCGTCCCAGCTCTGCGCCGCTCTCGCGCCGCCGATCGATCCGCCCGAGCATGCCGCCTATCCCAGCGGGCACGCCACGCAGGCGTGGCTTGCGGCATGGGTCCTCGACGCGGCGATGGCCGGAGCGCTGGCGCCGGCGGTCGTGCCCGCCGGTCAGCCGCCGTCCCGGCGCCTTCGCAACCCGCTGCACGACATGGCGCGGCGCATCGCGCGCAACCGGGAGACGATGGGTCTTCACTACCCATCCGACAGCGAGGCGGGCCGGCGGCTCGCGCGCGCGGCATGGCTCGCGCTCGACGAGATGCGCGCCGCCCCCCTCACGCTCGTCGCGCCGGACGAGACGGGCGCTCCTCAGGAGCTGGCGGTTCTCGACCTTGACGCGCTGTTCGACGAGGCGAATGCCGAGTGGGCGCTCTGAGCGGCGGCGCGCCCGTCGCGAGAACGCGCCGGATGGCTGGCGCGATCTCGCGCGGTCGGGCGCTCGGATCCCGTGCGCGCGTCCGCACCCGCTGCGCTGGCTCGACCGGATCGTCGAACTTCCGGCGTCGGCGTCCACGACGCTTTTCCGGGGGATGCTACGGTGTCGGGCCCGGGGAGCGTCCGAACGACGCCGACCAGCCCATCGGGAACCGGACCCGCTTCATCCGGTCGAGATAGGTCAGAAGGCCGGGGCCGACGCGCGTCCTGAGTGGCGAGGAAATAGCCTGCGCCGGAGACCGGCGCGTCGTATGCGCCGACCCGCCGGTCATGGAATGCGGGATCGTCGCGCACCTGGCTGGCCAGCTCGGCGCGGGTGCGCGGCAGGCTGAGGCCTTCGAACGCCGCGCGATTGCAGGCCGTCACGACCGGCTCGAAGGCGAAGCCCCACAATTCGTCGCGCCACGAGGCCCATTCGGGCGGGGCTTCGGCGTCGAGGGGCCGGAACGCCCGGGCGAGCCCGCAATTGACGAGGTCGACCTGAAGGTCCATCGCCGACGAGATGACGACATCCATCCCGGCGCCCCCGCCGTCGAGGACTGCGGCGTGCAATTCCGCTGTGTTGCATTCGGTGTCGGCCACCCCCACGCCGGGGTTCGCGGCTTTGAACCCGGCGATCGCGCCGGGGATCGCCGAGTTTCGGTGGCGCTGCGCACGCCAACCTGCCGGGTCCGAGCGCCCGCTGCACGGCCCGCGGCCACGGCGAGCGCCCGGATCACGCCGCCACCCCCTGAACCGGCGCGGCGATCCACGGACCGTTGTCCTCGACCCGCAGGTCCAGCGCCGTCCGCCCGTCGAGTCCGCCCGGCGAGAGGGCGATGCGGACCAGCGGCTCGGAGCCGGCATGGCGCAGGCCGGTGTCCAACAGATTGCGCATCGCTTCGCGCAGGCTGACCTGATCGCCGGGAACCGTCAGGCTCTCGGCCCCCGGGGCGACCTGCGCTTCGAACTCCGGTTCCCCCGCATCGACCGGGCTTCGGCTGACCTCCTCGATCAGATCGCGTGCGATGCCGACGATGTCCACCGCTTCGCGCGGAGCCGTGTCGGCGCGATGAATGACCATGGCGTGCGCGAGAAGCCGGTTCGTCAACCGGATCGCGCGGCTCGCCTGATGCGCCGCCTTCGCGGCGCGGGCGCGCTGGGTCGCCGGATCGATGGTTTCGGACGCCAGCTCCAGCTGCCTGCGCAGGGCCGACAGCGACGTGCGGATCTGATGCGCCACATCCGCGATGAAGGACTCGGCGTTGTCCTTGCTGGCGCCGAGGCGCCGCATGAACCCGTTGATCGCGGCGACCAGGCCCGCGATCTCGCGCGGGGCGAGGCGCGCAGCGGGGCGAGATTGGCTGGATCGCGGCCCTGGGTGTCGGCCTCGATCCCGGCGCGCGACCGCATCGCGAGGTGGATCGCGGTCTGCGCGAAAACGAGACCGATCAGCGCCAGCACCGACAGCGCGGCCATGCCGTTGACGATCAGGTCGCGCTGCACCGCATCGCGCGCGCTGCGGGTCTGGCCGACCTGGACGGCGAACTCGATGGGGCCGGCGACGCCCGGCGCCGCCTGCCGGAGGCGGACGAAGCGCACGAGTTCCCCGCTATGCGGCGCATCGAAGAACTGGCGCTCGGGGGCCGGCTCGGCGGCGCGCTGACCTTGGCCCGGCGGGTCGTGCAGCTCGGCGTCGCCGGTCAGCACCGCGCCTTCAGCAGTCGTCACTCGATAGAAGACGCTGTCGCGCTCCGCGAGCCCGACGACCTCCAGCGCGGAATTCGGCAGGTCGACCTGCACGCCCGAGGCTGTGGCGGTGACGCAGTCGAGAATGGCGATGGCGGCCCCGTCCAGCAGCAGGTCGAACGTGGTGTCCGCCGCGTTGCGCGCGTAACTCCAAAGTCCCGCCGCCAGGGCCGCCATGATGACCGAGAACCCCGCCAGCATGGCCGCCATCAGCCGGCGACGCAGGGAATACGGTCTGCCGGGCGTCCTACTCGCGAACATCGGCGATGTATCCCAGGCCGCGGATCGTGCGCAGCCGCAGGGGCGACCCCTCCAGCTTGCGCCGCAACCGGACCACCGCCTGTTCGACGGCGTTCGGCGTCGGCGTCTCCTCGAAGGCGTAGAGCCGGTCGGCGACCTCCTCCTTGGACAGCGCGCGACCGAGGGCGCCGAGGAACACCTCCAGCACCTGCGCGTCGCGCGGCCGCAATTCGAGGTCCGCGCCGTCGAGCGTCGCGCGCTTGGCCGCGCGGTCGTAGACCAGCCCGCCAGCGACGAACCGGTTCTCGGTCTCGCCGGAGCGGCGGCGGCGCCAGCGCGCGGGCGCGCGCGGCCAGTTCGCGGAAGTCGATCGGCTTGACGACGTAATCGTCGGCGCCGAGGTCCGGCCCGGTGCCCGGTCGTCGATCTCCGATCGGGCGCTCAGGATCAGCACCGGAGTGCGGTCGCCGCGCGCGCGGAGGCGGCGCAGCATGTCGGTCCCCGACAGGCCGGGCGGGTTGATGTCCAAGATCAGCAGGTCGAAGCGGCAAGGGTCCATGAGCGAGTCCGCGTGCGCCCCGTTCGCCTCGCGGTCGATGGCGTGGCCCTCGGCGAGGAAACGGTCCGCCACCATTTCCGCCAGCTCGTCGTTGTCCTCGACCAGAAGCACCCGCATGCGTGGATCAGGCCAATCCGCTGGGGCAATTCCAGATTGAAACGGACGCCCGACGTCCCGGTCAGCGTCAGAACAGTTTCGCGTCAAGGCCCGGTCAGGCCGCATGGATATTGTCAATCGTGGACGGATCGTCGACGGTTGTCGCGCCGAGCGGCGCGACTGGCGACAGCGAGACGCCGCCCGCCGAAACGTCAAAGGCCGAAGGCCAAGGGCCGAGAGCCAAAAGGGAGGAGACCACATGAGAATCACCCGCCTGTTCGCGGCGACCGTCGCCGTCTTCGGCGCGACGAGCATCGCCGCCATGGCCGAGATCGACCGGCCGGAATGCATCGCCCCCGCCAATCCCGGCGGCGGCTTCGACCTGACCTGCCGCGTCGCGCAGGCCGGCCTCGCCGACCAGCTCGCGGAGCCCATGCAGGTAACCTTCATGCCCGGCGGCATCGGCGCCGTGGCCATCAATCTGTTCAACACCACGCGCACCGACGACGGCGATGCGATCGTCGCCTTCTCGTCGGGGTCGCTCCTGAACATCGCGACCGGCAAGTACGGGCAGTGGACCGAGAACGACGTGCGCTGGCTCGCCTCGGCCGGCACCGACTACGGCGCAGTCGTGGTCAGGGCCGACAGCCCCTTCCAGACGCTCGACGACGTGATGGAGACCGTGAAGGCCGATCCTGCAGGGACTGTCTTCGGCGCGGGCGGGTCCGTCGGGTCGCAGGACTGGATGAAGGCCGCGATCCTGCTCAAGGCCGTGGGCGCCGACCCGCGCAAGATGCGCTATGTCGCGTTCGACGGGGGCGGCGAATCCATCGCGGCGCTGCTGGGCGGGTCGATCCAAGTCTACACCGGCGACGTGGCGGAACAGGCCTCGCATATCGGCGCCGGCACGATGCGGGTGCTGGCGGTGCTGTCGCCCGAGCGTCTGGGCGCGCCTTACGACGCCTTCCCGACCGCCCGCGAGCAGGGCTACGATGTCGTCTGGCCCATCGTGCGCGGCTACTACATGGGCAAGAACGTGTCCGATGCGGATTACGACGCCTGGGTCGCGGCCTTCAACGCCGCCTATGCGACCGAAAGCTTCGCGAAGAACCAGGCCGAGAAGGGGCTCCTGCCCTACAACCTCGCCGGCCCCGATTTCGCCGCGGAGATGAAGGCGGGCGTCGAGAACATGCGCGTGATCGCGCGTGAATCCGGCCTGATCCAGTAAGCCCCTCCCGACATGGACAAGGCCGGGCGGCGACATGCCGTCCGGCCCTCGTCGCCACGCGCAAGGAGGGCGCCATGGCCGACCGCATCTTCGCCGGCGTGCTGCTGCTCGTCGCACTCGGCTACGCCGTGATCGCCTTCACCGCCATCAAGGCGCCGTTCCAGTACGATCCGATCGGGCCCGAAGGCTGGCCGCGCCTGCTCGCCGTCGCCGCGATCCTCTGCGCGGGGTATCTGGTGATCCGCCCCGACATCGCCCGCTTCGACGTCTCCCGCGCCACGCTGGTGCGGCTCGCCGTCACGCTTGCGCTGCTGTTCGCCTATGCCGCCGCCTTCCAGCCGCTGGGGTTCGTGCTGTCCACCTGGGCGTTCTGCGCGGCGCTGGCGGCGCTCCTCGGGGCCGCGCCCCTGCGGGCTCTGGCGTTCGGCGCGGCGTCGGGGATCTTGGGCTACGTCGTCTGCACGGTGCTGCTCGACCTGAACCTGCCTGCGGGCATCCTGAAACCCTGGCTCTGAGGGCATCGACGTGGACGCTGTATTCTCCGGCCTCGCGCAGGGCTTCGCCGTCGCGCTCGATCCGTTCAACCTGTTCCTCGTGCTGACCGGCTGCTTCGCGGGCACGCTGATCGGAGCCCTTCCCGGCATCGGGCCCATCAACGGCGTGGCCATCCTGCTGCCCATCGCCTACAGCCTGAAGCTCCCGCCGGAATCCGCGCTGATCCTGCTGGCGGGGGTCTATTACGGCGCCGAATATGGCGGGCGGATCAGTTCGATCCTGCTCAACGTGCCGGGCGACGCCAGCGCGGTGATGACCACGCTGGACGGCCACCCGATGGCCCGGCGCGGCGAGGCGGGCCGCGCCCTGTCGCTCTCGGCGTGGTCCTCCTTCATCGGCGGCACCTTCGCCGTGGTGATGATGTCGTTCTTCGGCCCGCTGATGGCGTCCTACGCCGTGACGTTCTCGCCATCCGACTATGTCGCGCTGATGGTCTTCGCCTTCGCCTGCCTCGCCTCGCTGGTCGGGTCGAACCCGGTCAAGACGCTGCTGGGCGCGCTGATCGGGCTGATGCTGGCCTCCGTCGGGATCGACGCGAACACCGGCGTGGTTCGGTTCACCTTCGGGGTCCCCGACCTGCTGGCGGGCATCGACTTCCTGGTGATCGTCATCGGCTTCTTCGGCATGGCCGAGCTGATCAGCCTCGTGGAGCAGCAGTTCTCCGGCACGTTGAAGGCGCTGAAGTTGGACAGGACCTTCGTCAGCTGGCGCGACATGATGGCGGTGAAGTGGACCATCGTGCGGTCCTCGATCATCGGCTTCGTGGTGGGCGTTCTGCCGGGCGCCGGGGCCTCGGTCGCCTCGGCGGTGGCCTACGGGACGGAAAAGCGCATCAACGGCGCGAACGGGACATTCGGCGAGGGCGACATCCGCGGCCTCGCCGCTCCCGAAAGCGCCAACAACGCGAGCGCGGGCGGGGCCATGGTGCCGATGCTGACGCTGGGCATTCCCGGCTCGGGCACCACGGCCATCCTGCTGGGCGCGCTGCTCCTGTTCTCGGTCACGCCGGGACCGATGATGTTCCAGAACCGGCCCGAGATCGCTTGGGGCCTGATCGCCAGCATGTACATCGGCAATGTCGCGCTGCTGCTGATCAACCTGCCGCTGGTGGGCCTGTTCGCGCGCTTGCTGACCATCCCGCAGCAATATCTGACGCCGCTGATCGCGGTGATGGCTTTCATCGGGGTCTATTCGGTCGTGTCGAACCCGCATGACCTTTACATGATCACAGCCCTCGGCGTGTTCGGCTGGGTCCTCCGCAAGATGGACTTCAGCATGGCCCCGATCATCCTGGGCTTCGTGCTGGGCAAGCTGTTCGAGGACAATCTGCGCCGGGCCCTGTCGATCTCGGGCGGGGACTGGGGCATCCTGCTGCAGTCGGCGAATTCCATCGCGCTCTATGCGTTGGCGGCGGGCGTCGTGATCGCGCCGATCTGGCTGGCGCGTCGCCGGCGCGCCATCCGCGACGACGAATAGGTCCGCGGCTTGAGCGTGCCTAGCCCGGCCTTGCGCGGACCAGCGATCGCCCTCGGCCTCGCGTTTCCCGCCGCTGCGGCGTTCGCCGCCGCCGGGATGCCGGCGGGGGCGCTGCTGGGCGCCACCGCCGCAGTGGCCGCGGCGGCGCTGTCTGGGCTGGGTCCGGTGGTCCCCGACTTTCTGCGCAATCTCGCCTTCGCCATCATCGGCGTGTCGCTGGGGGCGGGGATCAGCAGCGACATCCTCGACGACATCGCCCGCTGGCCGGTCAGCCTGCTGGGATTGGCGCTGACGATCCTGCTGACCATGGCGGCGACCGGGCGCCTGCTGACGCGCGGCTTCGGCGTCGCGCCCGATACGGCGGCGCTGTCGGCGTCGCCGGGGGCTCTGTCCTACGCCGTGGCGCTGGCCGCGCAGGGGCGTGGCGACCTGCGGGCGGTCGTCGCGCTGCAAAGCGTGCGGCTGCTGCTCGTCACGCTCTGCCTGCCGCCGGCCATCGCCGCGTTGGCCGGGGCGGCGCCGCCGGGTCCGCTCGCGGCCGGCGGCGCCGAGGCGCTGGGCCCATCGCCTGCGCTGGCGCTCATGCTGGCGGGCGTCGCCTGCGGCTGGCTGCTCGACCGGGCCGGCGCCCCGGCCGCCTATCTTCTGGCGGGGCTGGCTGTCAGCGGGTTGGCCCATGCCCTCGGCTGGGTCCACGGAGCCTTGCCGGGCCCGGCGATCTTTTGCGGCTTCGTCGTCACCGGCGCGGTGATCGGGGCCCGGTTCACCCGCATCGCGCGGCCCGACCTGATGCGCCTCGCCGCGGCGGGAATTGCGGCGACCGGCGTGTCGGCGGCGATCTCGGCGGCAGGGGCGCTGTGCGTCGCTGCGGCGACCGGCCTCTCCTTTCCGGTGGTGTGGGTGGCCTTCGCGCCGGGCGGGGTCGAAGGCATGGCCGCCATCGGCCTTGCGCTCGGATATGATCCGGCCTTCGTCGCCACGCACCACATCTTCCGGATCGTCGCTGTGATCGCCCTGCTTCCGCTGGCCTTGCGCGCAGCCGGACGCTGATCGTCGCCGCTCCGGCGCGCTCGAAGGGCCGCGGGCCGCAATGCGGGCTGTCCGAGCCACTCGGCGCGACCCATCGTCGGCCCGCGCGGATGCGGGCGCGAGATGACGATCCGGCGAGCCGCCGCGCATCGCCGGCGCCCCTCCCCAAGCGCCGCGCCGACCCGTCGAGGTTGACAAGCTGCGAGCGCAAGGTGTGACATGCGTGTGAAGTGCGACCGAAAAGGCGACGCCGCCCCCGGCGCGCCGGATCGCACGCGAACCCTGACAGGAGGCTTCCATGTCCATCAGAACTCGTCTCGCCGGCGCCGTCGCGGCGTTCGCCGTGACGCTCGGCGCGCAGGCCGCCGTCGCGCAGCAGACCTTCATCTCGATCGGCACCGGCGGCGTGACGGGCGTCTATTACCCCACGGGCGGCGCGATCTGCCGGCTTCTGAACCGCGGCCGCGCCGAGCACGGCATCCGCTGCGGCGTCGAGTCGACCGGCGGTTCGGTGTTCAACATCAACGCCATCCGCGGCGGCGAACTGGAATTCGGCGTCGCCCAGTCCGACTGGCAGTTCCACGCCTACAACGGCTCCTCGCAATTCGCCGAGCAGGGCCCGTTCACCGAGCTGCGCGCTGTGTTCTCGATCCATCCCGAGCCCTTCACCGTGGTCGCCCGCGCCGACAGCGGCATCCGCAACTTCGAGGATCTCAAGGGCAAGCGCGTCAACATCGGCAATCCCGGCTCCGGTCAGCGCGGCACGATGGACGTGGTGATGAATGCGCTCGGCTGGACCACCGCCGATTTCGCGATGGCGGCCGAACTCCAGCCCGCCGAGCAGAGCCAGGCGCTCTGCGACAACAACATCGACGCGATGATCTACACGGTCGGCCACCCCTCGGGCTCGATCCAGGAGGCGACCACCGCCTGCGACAGCGTGCTCGTCAACGTGACTGGCCCCGCCATCGACGGGCTGATCGCCGAGAACCCGTTCTACCGCGTGGCCACAATCCCCGGCGGCATGTATCGCGGCACCGACGAGGACGTGACGACCTTCGGCGTCGGCGCGACGCTCGTCAGCTCGACCGCAGTTTCCGAAGAAATCGTCTATCAGATGGTCAAGGCCGTGTTCGACAACATGGACCAGTTCCGCAGCCTGCACCCCGCCTTCGCCAATCTCGACCCGAAGGAGATGGCGAGCGACGGGCTGTCGGCGCCGCTGCATGACGGGGCTGCGCGCTACTTCAAGGAAGCCGGCCTGATCGACTGAGCCGCCGCCGCTCCATGACACGGGGGGCGGCGGGTTCGCCGCTCCGCATCCAGCGCAGGACGCGCGAGCCGAGGGGGCGCGGCATGGCCGAGCAGACGGAAGGCGGCGCCAAGGGCCGCCAGTTCACCGAGACCGAACTTCAGGACCTCGTCGCCAGCACCGACAGCGGCGCGCGCGCGCCCCGCAATCGCGCCGTCGCCCTGCTGATCGCGGCAACGGCGCTCGTCTGGTCGCTGTTCCAGCTCTGGATCGCGCAGCCGCAGCTCTGGTTCGGCCAGTATCTGCCGGTCCTCAACGCCTCGCAGACGCGCCCCGCGCATCTGATGTTCGCGATCTTTCTCGCCTTCCTCGCCTATCCCGCCCTCTCGCGCTCGCCGCGCGACCGCGTGCCCCTGACCGACTGGGCGCTCGCCATTCTCGGCGTGCTCTGCACCGGCTATGTGCTGTTCTTCTCGCGCGAACTGGCGATGACGGCGCGCTCGGGGCTGCCGACGCAGATGCAGGTGATCGTCGGCGCCGTCGGCATCCTCGTGCTCCTCGAAGCCGCGCGCCGGGCGCTGGGGCCCGCGCTCACCGTCGTCGGCGCGATCTTCCTGCTCTATTCGTGGATGGGGTCGGGCTGGCTCATCCCCGAGCTGATCGAGCATCAGGGCCTGACCTTCACCTCCATCGTCAACGCGCAATGGCTCGACACGACCGGCGTGTTCGGGATTCCGCTGGGCGTCTCGACGGCTTTCGTGTTCCTGTTCGTGCTGTTCGGCGCGCTGCTCGACAAGGCCGGCGCGGGCAATTACTTCATTCAGATCGCTTTCGCGGGCCTCGGCCACCTGCGCGGCGGCCCCGCCAAGGCGGCCGTGGTCGGCTCGGCGATGACCGGGCTGATCTCGGGCTCCTCCATCGCCAATGTGGTGACCACCGGCACCTTCACGATCCCGCTGATGAAGCGCGTCGGCTTCTCCTCGGAGAAGGCGGGGGCGGTCGAGGTCGCGTCCTCGGTCAACGGGCAGATCATGCCGCCCGTGATGGGCGCGGCGGCCTTCCTCATGGTCGAGTTCGTCGGCATCTCCTATCTCGACGTGATCAAGCACGCCTTCATCCCGGCGGTGATCTCCTACATCGCGCTCGTCTACATCGTGCATCTCGAGGCGCTGAAACGCGACATGCCCGCGCTCGGCCAGGCCAAGAGCCTCGCGGGGATGTTCCTCAGCATCTTCATCGGCTTCGCCGTCGCGGGCGCCGCCTTCACGGCGCTGGTCTGGACCATGGGCGCGCTCAAGGCCGCAGCGCCCGAGGCGGTGGGGCCAGTCGCGATCGCAGGGCTCGGCGCGGCCTATCTCGCGGCGCTTTACGTCTCGGCCAAGCGCCCCGACCTCGAACTCGACGACCCCAACTCGAAGGAAATCAGGCTGCCCACCGTGGCGCAGGTGTTCCCCACCGGCATCCACTACCTGCTGCCGATCCTCGTGCTGGTGTGGTTCCTGATGGTCGAGCGCCAGTCGCCCGCGAAATCCGCCTTCTACGCCGTGTCGATGATGCTCGCGATCATCCTGACGCAGCGCCCGCTCAAGGAGATCCTTCGCGGCGGCGGGCGGGTCGCGGCGGAG
Source organism: Rubrimonas sp. (assembly GCF_036788415.1). Taxonomy (NCBI): domain Bacteria; kingdom Pseudomonadati; phylum Pseudomonadota; class Alphaproteobacteria; order Rhodobacterales; family Paracoccaceae; genus Rubrimonas; species Rubrimonas sp. The sequence goes on from NZ_DAIQNN010000001.1 coordinate 39,890, forward strand.
GCGAAGGCGGGCTTCGACGATCTGGTGGAGGGGTTGATCGCCGGCGCGCGCAACATGATCGGCATCGGCGTCGCCACCGCCGCCGCCGGAATCATCGTCGCCACGGTCACGCGCACCCCCATCGGCACCGAACTCGCGGGGCTGGTGGAGCAGCTTTCCGGCGGCGTGCTGCTCATCATGCTGGTGCTGATCGGCGTGTTCTCGCTGATCCTCGGCATGGGTCTGCCGACGACGGCCAACTACATCGTGGTGTCCTCGCTGATGGCGAGCGTGGTGGTCAGCCTCGGCGCGCAGGAGGGGCTGATCGTGCCGCTGATCGCGGCGCATCTGTTCGTCTTCTATTTCGGCATCATGGCCGACGTGACGCCACCCGTGGGGCTGGCCAGCTTCGCCGCAGCCGCCGTGTCGGGCGGCGACCCGATCCGCACCGGCTTCACCGCCTTCTTCTACTCGCTGCGCACCGTCGCGCTGCCCTTCCTGTTCATCTACAATCCCGTGCTGATCCTCTACGGCGTCGATCTGGGGACGGCGGCGGGAATGGCGCAGGCGGTCGTCGTCTTCGTCGTGGCGACGGTCGCGATGCTGCTGTTCGCGGCGGCGACGCAGGGCTATTTCCTCGCGCGCAGCCGAATTCATGAAAGCGCGGCGCTGCTGCTGGTGGCCTTCACGCTGTTCGTGCCGAATTTCTGGCTCGACCGGCTGATCCCGCCTTTTGAGGACGTCGCGCCCGCGCGCTTCGAGGAGGTGGTGCGCGAGGCCGGGGAGGGCGAGCGCATCCGCTTCGTGGTCGCGGGCCCCGACTTCAACACAGGGCGCCCGACGCAGACGACGTTGGTGCTGGTCGCTGAAGGCGCGCCGGAAGATCGGGTCGAGCGCGCGGGGCTGATGCTGACCCCGGAGGGCGAGGCGCTGCGGCTCGACGAGCCGATGTTCGGCACGCCGTTTCAGGAGAAGCTCGCCGTGCTCGACTTCTACGCCGAGGACCCGGTCGAGATTTCCGCCGTTCGGGTGCGGGCGGACCGCCCGCCGGCGCAGCTGTTCTACATTCCCGCCCTTGCGCTGCTCGCCCTTGTGGCGATGCTGCAACGCCGGCGCCAGACCAAGCCCGCCTTCTGAGGAGACCCCTTCCGATGACATCCGCGATCCTGCTGCCAGTGGACATTTCCGACGGCGAAGACTGGCGCAAGGCGCTCGACGTCGCCGTGGCGCAGGCGCGCCAGCACAAGGCCGCGCTGCATGTCGCGAGCGTGCTGCCCGATCTGGGGACGGCGCTTGTCGGCGGCTTCTTCAAACCCGGGTTCGAAGCCGATGCGCTGGCGCGCCTCGGCGCCTCGCTGACGGAGTGGACGAAGGCGAACGTTCCGGAGGACGTCGACGTCCATCCCCATGTGCTGCACGGCAAGATCTACGACGAGATCCTCCGCGCCGCCGACCGGCTCGGGGTCGACCTCATCGTGATGGGCTCGCACCGCCCCGCGCTGGCCGACTATCTGCTCGGGCCGAACGCGGCGCGGGTGGTGCGCCACGCCAAGCAGTCGGTCTACGTCGTGCGCTAGGCGGCGGATCGAACTGAAAGACGCCGGTAACGAGCTCGCTACCGTTGTTTTTGAAGGGAAAAAACTGGCTAACTGATTCCCTCGGCCCGGTTTGCGCCTCAGGGGGGGCGTCCTGGAGGCCCCGCCACGGCCTCACCGGCTCCAGCGGGTGACCCGGCAGGGGTGGGGCGGGCCGTCGTTGAAGAAGTCACGCAGCGTGAAGCGGTTCTCGCCGGTCGGCGTGAGTTCGAGCGTGATCATGTCGCTGTAGACCCCGCCCACGGGCCATGCCTCGACGAAGCCGTTCTCGCCGGTCAGCCGATATCGCCCGTTCTGCGTGTCGATCGCGCCTTCCCAAAAGGTCGTGCCCCACTGCCCCATGTCGGTGACCGAGGAGTTGAGCCCGTGCCGGTCGCTCCACACCACGACGTCGCGATAGCGGGTGAACCGCATCTGGAGCGGCGCGCCGACGTCGCCGAGCTGGCAGATCGCCGAGAAGCCGCCCGTGATCTCCGCCCGCGCGACCGGAGCGGCGAGCAGCGCAAGGGCGGCGAGGCCGAGTCGCGCCAAAAATTGAACCGATGCGATCGGATATGAGACTGTCATTTTACTGTCATTCCGAGTCATGAAACGCTCCTGCGCCTGTAAATGTCCATAGAGTAACAAATACCCGCAGCCCGGACAATCGCGCAGGCGGGTCGGCGTCGGGCCGAGGGGCGGGGAGGGCGCCTCGCCGCGCTTGCCGCCCTGACGGCGCGGGGTTATCTGAGCCGGGCGTTCAGACAGGGCCGTGAAAAGGGTGCGCCATGAGCAAGCCGCGCGCGATCTTCGAGGAGGTGGCGGCGCAGGGGCCGGCCTCCGCCCCCGCGACGCGGCCCGGCGAGGCCGACCGCCGCAAGCGCCGCGCGCGCCGCATCGTCGGCTGGTGGCTGATCGCGCTCGCCATCCTCGTCGCGCTCATGGTGCTGGTCGGCGGCATGACCCGGCTGACAGAGAGCGGGCTGTCGATGGTCTCCTGGCATCCGGTGCTCGGCGCGATTCCGCCGCTGAGCGATGCCGACTGGGCGTCGGAGTTCGAGAAATACAAGCTCACCGCGCAGTATCGCGAGATCAACGCGTGGATGGGCGTCGAGGATTTCAAGACGATCTACTGGTGGGAATGGGGCCATCGCCAGTTCGGGCGGGTGATCGGGCTGGTCTGGGGCGCGGGCCTCGCGGCGTTTCTCGCGCTGCGCATGGTCCCGCCGGGGCGGTTGTGGTCGCTGGTCCTGCCCGGCCTGCTCGGCGGGGCGCAGGCGGTGATCGGCATGTGGATGGTCGAAAGCGGCGTGGCGGAGGGGTCCGAACTCGTTTCGGTCGCGCCGTATCGGCTGGCGCTCCATCTCGGGCTGGCCTTCGCGATCCTGTGCCTGCTGCTCTGGCCAGCCTGGCGGCTGATGCGCGACGAGGCGGCGCTGCTGCAGGCGCGCCGCCGGCGCGCGGGGCCGGCGATGGCGGCGGCGGGCGTCGTGCTGGGCCTCGCCTTCGCGCAGATCGTCCTCGGCGCGCTGGTGGCCGGCAACGATGCGGGGCGGGGCTATGTCGACTGGCCGCTGATGAACGGGATGTGGTTTCCGGCCGAGGCGCTCGAACTCTCGCCAGTCTGGACGAACTTCATCTGGAACGACGCGCTGACCCAGTTCAACCACCGCGTCCTCGGCTACGCGCTGGCGCTGGCGTCGCTGGCGGCGCTGGCGCTGGCGTGGCGGAGCCGCCTCGGCGCGGTGCGGCTCTGGGCCGGGATCGCGGCGCTGGCGGTCTGGGCGCAGATGGGGTGGGGGATCGTCACGGTGATGAACGGCGCCGCGACCGGCCACGCGATCCTGCATCAGGCGGGCGCGCTGGCGATGACGGCGCTCCTGCTGCGCGCCCGCTTCGTCGCCGCCTATCCGCCCGAGCAGTCGGCGATCCGGGGCTGAGCGGGGCGTCGGGACCGCGCTCCACGCGCCCCATCTGGAAATCGGGCGCGCTGTGGTATATTGCGCTGCAAATGAGCAGCGAGTCCGATTCCGTCCCCGCCAAGGTCTCCCGGAGCGCACGCTACCGCATCGGCCAGGTCGTGCGGCATCGCGTCTATCCGTTCCGCGGCGTGATCTTCGACGTCGACCCCACATTCTCGAACACCGAGGAATGGTGGAACTCGATTCCCGAGGAAGTCCGGCCGGTCAAGGATCAGCCTTTCTACCATCTCTACGCCGAGAACGAGACCAGCTACTATGTGGCCTACGTCTCGGAGCAGAACCTCGTGCCCGACGACACGGGCGAGCCGGTCGATCACCCCGAAGTCGGCGAGATGTTCGGCGATCTGCGCGACGGAACCTATCACCTCCACGCTGAACTGCGGCACTGACGCGGCGCGCGGCGCGCGGGCGGCGCGGGGGCTTGGCCCCGCCCGCGGCGCTCGCTAGGGTGCTTCCCATCAGATGACGGGCGGCGCGAACCGCCCTGCGACGCGGACCGAGAGCGGGGAGTGCGAGGGCGGATGGCGGAGGGCGCGGCGGAAGCGCGAGGGGGAGTTCTGCGCTACGCGCCCGCGCTGTTGTCGGCGCTCGCGGCGTGGTGGTTTCTCGGTCAGGCGCAGATCGTCGCCGAGACCGGCCCAATCGGCTGGTCGACGCCTTGGATCCCGTCGATGGGGATCGAGATCGCCTTTCTGATCGACGGTCTGGGCGGCGCCTTCGCGCTGCTGGTGACCGGGATCGGCGCGCTCGTGCTGCTCTACACGGCGGAGTATTTCCGTCATCACCGCCAGCGCAACCAGCTGCTGCTCCTGCTCGTCCTGTTCGAGCTGTCGATGCTGGGGCTGGTGCTGGCCGACGACGCGCTGACGCTGTTCGTGTTCTGGGAAGGCACCACGGTCACCTCCTTCCTGCTGATCGGCTTCGACCACGAAAAGGCCGACGCCCGCGCCAAGGCGACGCAGGCGCTGATCGTGACCGGACTCGGGGGGCTCGCGCTGCTGGCGGGGCTGCTGCTGCTGGGATCGCAGGCGGGCACGTTCCGTCTGTCGGAAATGGCGCAGCATGCGGACGCGATCCGCGACGGCGGTTTCTATCTGCCGATCTTCCTGCTGGTGATCCTCGGCTGCTTCACCAAATCGGCGCAGTTCCCGTTCCATTTCTGGCTGCCCAACGCGATGGCGGCGCCGACGCCGGTCAGCGCCTATCTGCATTCCGCCACCATGGTGAAGGCGGGCGTCTATCTGCTGGCGCGGCTCAGCCCGACGCTGGGGGACGCGGCGATCTGGGACTGGACGCTGACGCTGATCGGCGGGCTGACCATGGTTCTGTCCTCGGTCTGGGCGCTGCGGCAGGACGACCTCAAGCTCGCGCTGGCCCATACGACGGTGATGGGGCTCGGCACGCTCACGCTGCTGCTGGGCCTGGGCGGCGAGACGGGGGCGACGGCCTTCGCGGCGTTCCTGATCGTGCATGCGCTCTACAAGGCGGCGCTGTTTCTGGTGATCGGCGTGCTCGACAAGAAGGCCGGGTCGCGCATGGCGCCGCTGCTTTCGGGGCTCGGGCGCGCCATGCCGATCACCTTCGCCGCCGCGGCGCTGGCCGGCGCCTCGATGGCGGGCCTTGCGCCGCTGTTCGGCTTCATCGGCAAGGAGCTGATCTACGAGGGCGCTCTGCATGCGGGGTTCGTCGGCGTGATCGTCGCGCTGGCGGCGCTGGCGGCGAACGCCATGATGATCGCGATCGCGGGCGGCGCGGGGCTCGCGCCCTTCATCGGGCCGCTGCGCTCGCCCAAGGCCGAACCCGCCGAAGGCCATTGGGCGATGCTGGCAGGGCCCGTGGTCCTCGCCGGGCTCGGCCTGCTGTTCGGCCTTGCGCCGAAGATCGCGGAGACTCTGCTGGTCGGGCCCACGGCGGCGTCTGTGATGGGCGCGCCGGTCGAGGTCCATCTCTATCTGTGGCACGGGCTGAACCTGCCGCTGATGCTGTCGCTCGCGACCTTCGCGCTGGGGATCTGGCTCTATCTGAAGCGCGAGACGCTGCGGGCGCGGCTGACCGCCTTCGACGCGGCGGGGCGCGCGCCGAGCTGCGAGACGGGCTATGACCGGGCGGTGGCCGGGCTGCTCGGCGGCGGCGCGCGCCTGACGCGCGCCGTGCAGACCGGGCTTCTGACAGATTACTTTCGCGTCGGCGTGATCGTGCTGGCGGCGATGCTGGGCGCTGCGCTCGTCCTGGGCGGCGGCGCGCCGATCCCGACCCCGGAAGGCTCGCCGCCGATGCTGCTGGCGGCCTCGGCGCTGATCGCGGTGGCGACGCTCACCCTGCCTTTCACCGAACGGCGGCTGCTGATGATCACGGCGCTCGGCATCGTCGGCGTCGGCGTGGCGCTGCTGTTCGCGATCTTCAGCGCCATCGACGTCGCGATCACCCAGCTGATGGTCGAGACGCTGGTGGTGGTGATCCTCGCCGTGGCGCTGCTCAAGCTGCCGCGCGTCGAGTTCCGCACGACCGCCGCGGCCCGCCGGCGCAACCGGGTCAACGCCGCCGCCGCCGCCGCGCTGGGTCTGACCGTGACGCTCGCTCTGGCGGCCGCGGTCAGCCAGCCGCTCGACAAGTCGGTGACGGCCTATTTCGAGAACGCCAGCGCGACGCTGGCCTATGGGCGCAACATCGTGAACGTCATCCTCGTCGATTTCCGCGCGCTCGACACCATGGGCGAGATCGCGGTCGTCGCCATCGCCGGGCTCGCGGCGCTGGCGCTGCTGGCGGCGCGGGTGCGGCCGCTGGAGGATCGCGACGAATGAACTCGCTCGTCCTCTCCGCCGCGACCCGGCTGCTCGCCCCGCTGATGCTGGCCTTCTCGCTGTTCATCCTGCTGCGCGGCCACAACGAGCCGGGGGGCGGCTTCATCGGCGGGCTGATCGCGGCGACCGCCTTCGCGCTCTACGCCAAGGCCGAGGGGCTGGCGGCGGCGCGGCGCGCCCTGCGCTTCGAGCCGATGGGGCTGGCGCTGGCGGGGCTCGGCGCGGCGGTGCTCGCCGGGGTCTGGGGATGGCTCGCGCGCGGGGCCTTTCTGGCCGGGGTCTGGCCGCTGCTCGAGATCGGCCCGGACGGCGAGAAGACCGGGCTTCCGGTCGGCTCGGCGCTGATCTTCGACATCGGCGTCTATCTGGTCGTGGTCGGCGCGGTGACGGGCCTGTTCCTCGCGCTCGAGGAGGACGCCGCCCGCGCGCCGGACCCCGTGCATCCCCCGACCAGGCCGGGCGAGGGCTAGCGCGATGGACCTTCTTATGGCCGGGCTGGTCGGGCTGATGACGGGCGTCGCCGCCTGGCTGATGATGTCGGGAAATCTGATGCGCTTCCTGATCGGCTTCGGGTTGCTCGGCAACGCGGTCAATCTCGCGATCTTCGAGGCGGGGCGGCTGTCCTACGGCGCGCCGCCGCTGATTGCGGACGGGGCCAAGGCGCCGGTCGGCGAGGTCGCTAACGCGCTGCCGCAGGCGCTGATCCTGACCGCCATCGTCATCGGCTTCGGCCTGCTGGCCTTCACGCTGGTGCTGATCTACCGCTTCTACGGCGCGTTCGGGACCATCGAGGTCGACGACGTCGATCTCGCCGAGCCGAGGGACTGACCGCACGATGCTCCTCGCCGCGCCCATCGCCCTGCCCTTTCTGGTCGCGATCCTGTGCCATGCGCTGCGCGAGCGTCCCGGCGCGCTCGCCGTCGCGTCGGTCGGCGGCGCGGCGGGGCTGCTGTCCGTGGCGATCCTGATCGCGCTGCGCGTCGCCGAAGGCGGGCCCTTCGCCGAGCAGATGAGCGCCTGGCCCGCGCCCTACGGCATCACGCTGGCCGCCGACGCGCTGAGCGCGGCGATGCTGGTCGCCACGGCGGTCGTCGGGCTCGCGGCGAGCGCCTTCGCGCTGTCGGAGATCGGCGCGGGGGGGCGGCGGATAGGCCATCACACGCTGACCCACATGCTGCTCGGCGGCGTGTCGGGCGCGTTCGTGACGGGCGATATGTTCAATCTCTACGTCTGGTTCGAAGTGCTGCTGATCGCCTCCTTCGGGCTGCTGGTGGTCGGCGGATCGCGCCGCCAGCTCGACGGCGCGATCCGCTATGTCGCGCTCAACCTGCTGGCCACGGTGGCCTTCCTGACCGGCGTCGGCCTGCTCTACGGCGCGACCGGCGCGCTCAACATGGCCGATCTGCGGCGCGCGACCGAGCTGCTGGGCGACGATGCGCGCACGCTGACCACGGCGGCGCTGCTGCTGTTCGCCTTCGGCGCCAAGGCGGCGATGTTCCCGCTGTTCTTCTGGCTGCCGGCCTCCTACCACACGCCGAGCTTCACCGTGTCGGCGCTGTTCGCGGCGCTGCTGACCAAGGTCGGCGTCTATGCGATGCTGCGCGTGTTCACGCTGATCTACGGTCTCGACACGCCCTTCCTGTCGGAGGCGCTGTTCTGGGGCGGCGCCGCGACCATGCTGACCGGCGCGTTCGGCGCACTGGCGCAGATCGAGCTGCGCCGGGTGCTGGCCTTTCAGGTGATCGCCTCGATCGGGCTGATGGTGGCGGCGCTGGGCCTCGGGACGCAGGCGGCGCTCGCGGCGGCGATCTTCTACATGCTGCAGGACATGGCGGTGAAGATGAACCTGTTCGGCGCCGCCTGGCTCGGCGCGCGGCTGGCGGGGTCGGAGGACATGCGCCTCGGCGGCGGCGTCTGGGGGCGGGCGCCGTGGGTCGCGGCGCTGTTTCTGGTGGCGGCCCTCGCGCTGGCCGGCGTTCCGCCCTTTTCGGGCTTCTGGGGCAAGGTGCTGCTGGTCGGTGCGGGGATCGACGCGCGCAGCTGGACGCTGGTCGCGCTGGTGCTGGTCACCGGCCTGTTGACGCTGTGGTCGATGGGCCGGGTCTGGGCCGAGCTGTTCTGGAAGCCCCAGCCCGAGAGTTCGCCGACGCTCGCCCTCGCGCAGGCGACGCCGGGCGCGGCGCTCGCGACCTGTCTGGGGCTGTCGGCGCTGATCGTCGCCGTCGGGCTCTGGCCCGCGCCGCTGATCGCGGTCGCGGACGCCGCCGCGGCGCAGTTGCTCGACCCCGCCGCCTACATCGCCGCCGTTCTCGGCTCAGCGGCGCCCGGAGGGACCGCGCCATGACCCTGCTGCCGCTCAACCTGATGATCGCGCTGGCCTGGGGCGTCGCCTCGGGCGATTTCTCGGCGAGCAACCTGCTGCTCGGCTTCGTGGCGGGCTTCATCGCGCTCTACGCCTTCGACGCGGTGAAGGGCGATCACAGCTACCACCGCCGCACCCTCGCCGCGCTTGGTCTGGCGCTGTACTTCACCTATGATCTCGTGGCGTCGAGCGTGCAGGTGGCGTGGGCGGTTCTGTTTCCCTCGCGCGCGATCCAGCCGCGCTTCGTCGAAGTCGAGCTCGACGCCGAGAGCGACGTGGCGATCATGCTGATCGCCAACCTCACCAGCCTGACGCCGGGGACGCTGAGCGTCGACGTGTCGGCGGACCGCAGGCGCCTGCTGATCCATGCGATGTTCGCGGACGATCCGCAGGGGGTGATCGACGGGGTGAAGCGCGGGCTCGAGCCGCGCGTGCGCAGGGTGGTCGAATGAGCGCGACGGCGGAGATCTTCGACTGGTGCGTGGCGGCGGCGCTGGCGATGTCGGTCGCGGCGCTGTTTCTGGGCTTCGTGCGGCTCGTGCTGGGGCCGACGCTGGCCGACCGGGTGGTCGCGGCGGACATGGTGACGATGATCCTCGTCGTGACGCTGACGCTGTTCGCGCTGATCGTGGAGGAGGGGGTCTATCTCGACGCCGCCATCGCGCTGGCGCTGGTGGGCTTTCTCGCGACGGTCGCCTTCGCCCGCTACATCGAGCGCGCCGACCGCGCCGATCTCGCGCCGCCCTCGCCCGACTTCCCCTCCGGCTCGAACGGCGCGACGCCCGCCGCGCGCGAGGACCGCGCATGAGCGCGTTTCTCGACATCGCAGCGGGGCTTCTCGTGCTTGCGGGCGGCGCGTTCACGCTGATCGCGGCGCTCGGGGCGGTGCGGCTCAGCGACGTGTTCCTGCGGATGCACGCCTCGACCAAGGCGGGGACGCTGGGGCTGGGCCTCGTCGTCGTCGCGGTGATGATCCGTCACGACGCGCCGGGGGTCGGCGCGAAGGCGCTGGCGGTGCTGCTGTTCATGATCTTCACCGCGCCGATCGGGGCGCATCTGATCGGGCGCGCGGTCTGGCGGCGCATGGGCCCGGAGGAGCGCCGGGCCGGCAAGCCGCATGACGGCGCGGGCTGCTGACGGGCCGGGTTCAGGCGTCGGCGCCCACAGCCTCCGCCACCGACGCGAAGCCGTCGCGCGCCAGCAGCGCGTCGAGCCCCTGCGCGATGCGCGCGCCGAGCGACAGCCCGCCATAGATCATCGCCGTGTAGAGCTGCACCGCGTCCGCGCCGGCGCGGATCTTGGCGTAGGCCGTCTCGGGCCCGTCCACCCCGCCGACCCCGACGAGCTGCAACCGGCCCTGCGTCAGCCGCCGCAGCGTGCGCAGCACGTCGGTCGAGCGGACGAAGAGCGGCGCGCCGGAGAGCCCGCCAGTCTCGCCCGCATGCGGGCTCGTCAGCCCGTCGCGCGCCAGCGTCGTGTTCGTCGCGATGATCGCCGCGATCCCATGCGCGAGCGCGGTCTCGGCGACGTCTGCGAGCGCCGCCTCGTCGAGGTCCGGCGCGATCTTGAGGGCGAGCGGCGCGCCCCGGGCGGACTCGGCGCAGCGCGCCAGCAGTTCGGACAGCGCGGCGCGCTCCTGCAGGGCGCGCAGGCGGGCGGTGTTGGGCGAGGAGACGTTGATCGTGAGGATGTCGGCCAGTCCGCGCAGCCGTTCGATCAGCGCGACGTAATCCGCGCCGCGATCCGCGCTGTCGGCGTTGGCCCCGAGATTGACGGCCACCGCGCCGCGCCCCCCCGCCGCGCGCCAGGCCGCGAGCCGCCCCGCCACGACCTCCAGCCCGTCGTTGTTGAAGCCGTAGCGGTTGATCACGGCGCGGTCCTCGACCAGCCGGAAGACGCGCGGGCGCGCAGAGCCGGGCTGCGGGCGGGGCGTCACCGCGCCGATCTCGACGAAGCCGAAACCCGCGCGGAACGTTCCCGCGATCGCCTCGGCGTTCTTGTCGAAGCCCGCCGCGGTGCCGACCGGATTGGGCAGATCGACCCCGCAGAGCCGCGTGCGCAGCCGCAGCGTCGAGACCGGGCCGGGGCCGCCGGCGAGCCCCAGCCGCAGCGCCTTCAACGCGAGCCCGTGCGAGGTTTCGGGGTCGAGCTTGCGCAGCCCGGCGAGAACGAGCCGCTCGCTGAAGGGCTGGGCGGTCATGGCTGCGCCTCGGGCGGGATGGCGTGGGCCTGCGCCGTCAGCGGCAGCGGCTTGGACCAGAGCACGTCCGCCGCGGCGAGCGGGCGATAGAGATGCGGGAACAGGTCGCCGCCGCGCGAGGGCTCCCAGCGCAGCGCGCCGTCCATGGCCTCGGCGTCCACCGCCGCGAGGATCAGCCCGTCGAGCCCGGCGAAATGCTTCGCCGCCGTTCCCGGCAGCTGCGCTGCGGTCGAGAAATGGATGAAGCCGTCGGCGAGGTCCACCGGCGCGCCATGCGTGACGCCGTCGCGGTCGAGCGCCGCCCATTGCTCGGCGGTGAAGATCTTGAAGATCAGCATCGGCGCACGTTCTCCGGACCGGACTGCGCCCCGATTACGCCGTCGCCCGCGGCGCGCGCAAGGCCCCCCTCACGCCTGCATCGAGCCCGCCTTGCGCGGCTGCGTGCGGTCGATGCGCAGCTGGCGCTCGCGCCAGATGATGAAGAGCCCCGCGCCGATCACGATGGCGGCGCCGATCAGCACCTGAACGCTCGGCGCCTCCGAGAACAGCAGCCACCCCAGCGCGAGCCCGTAGATCATCGAGGAGTATTCGAAGGGCGCGAGCGTCGAGGCGGGGGCGAGCCGGTAGCCTTCGGTCATCAGGATCTGCGCGACGCCCCCGAGAACGCCCGAGGCGATCAGCAGAACGAGCGTCGGACCGGTCGGCCATGCCCAGCCGAAGGGAATGGTCGCGAGCGAGGCGACGGTGCAGCTGACGGAGAACCAGAACACGATGGAGAGCGTCGTCTCGGTCTGGGTCAGCCGGCGGATGTGGATGGTGGCGAGCGCGACGAAGAGCGCCCCGAGCAGCGCGAACCACGCGCCCAGCGCCTCGGCGTCGGAAAACGCGCCCGAGGCCAGCACGGTCAGGCGCGGCCACAGCATCACCAGAACGCCGAACAGACCGACGACGACCGCGCTCCAGCGGAAGAGGCGCACCTGCTCGCCCAGAAGCCACGCCGCGAGCGCGGTCGCGAGCAGCGGCGCGGCGTAGTTGATCGCGATGGTTTCGGGCAGCGGCAGCAGGCCCAGCGCGGCGAAACCGCAGGCCATGGCCACGACGCCGACGAGCCCGCGATTGAGATGGGCGAACGGGTCCTTCACGCGGAAGGCGCGGGACAGGTCGCCCCGCACCATCGCCCAGATCAGGATCGGCGGGATCGCGAAGAAGGAGCGGAAGAACACCGCCTGCCCGGTCGGCGCTTCGTCGCGCGCCGCCTTGATGCAGGCGGCCATCAGCGTGAACAGAAGGACCGAGGCGAGCTTCAGCGCGATCCCCGCCGCCGCCGACGGCCCCGGATCGGGCGACGGGTCCGGCGGCGCCGCCTCAGGAGCGGTTCCGCCCGGAGGCGTCTCGGTCATGGCGACCCCGGCGGCGCTGGAGGCGGCCTCAGCCCATGCGCCCTTCCGCCTTGGCCCAGGCCAGCGTCGCGTCGAGGGCTTCCTCCATCGGGGCGAACATCTCGCGGATTTCGTCCTCGGTGATGATCATCGGCGGGCAGGCGGCCACGCTGTCGCCGATGGCGCGCAAGATCACGCCGCGGGCGAGCAGTTCCTGCGCCAGCTTGGGCCCGACCTTGCCCGGCTCGGCGAAGGCGGCGGCGGTCTTCTTGTCGGGCGAGAGTTCGAGCGCGCCCATCAGCCCGATCCCGCGCGCCTCGCCGACCAGCGGATGATCGGCGAAGGAGCGCAGAAGCTCCTGGAACAGCGGCGTCTTGGCGCGGACCTGTCCGACGATGTCGCGCCGCTCGTAGATCTCCAGCGTCTTGACCGCCACCGCGCAGCCGAGCGGATGGCCGCCATAGGTGAAGCCGTGGCCGAACACGCCGATCTTGCCCGAATTGGCCTCGATCGCCTCGGCCATCTCGCCGTTGATCATCACCGCGGAGAGCGGCACGTAGGCCCCGGTCAACTGCTTGGCGACCGAGATCGAGGTGGGCCGCATCCCCAGCGTCGTCGCGCCGAACCAGTTGCCCGTCCGCCCGAAGCCGCAGATCACCTCGTCGTCGATCATCAGCACGTCGTGCTTTTCGAGCACCGGCATCACCGCCTCGAAATAGCCTTCCGGCGGCACGATCACCCCGCCCGCGCCCATCACCGGCTCGGCGATGAAGGCCGCGACCGTATCGGGCCCCTCCGCCTCGATGAAGGCGTCGAGCTCGGCGGCGAGCCGCGCCGCGAAGTCGCGCTCGCTCTCGCCCGGTTCGGCGAAGCGCCAGTGATGCGGACAGCCGACATGCTTCACCCGGTCCGACACCGGCAAGTCGAAATCCTTGTGATTGTAGGGCAGGCCGGTCAGCGAAGCGGAGAAGATCGACACGCCGTGATAGCCCTTCTGGCGGCTGACGATCTTCTTCTTTACCGTCTTGCCGCGGGCGTTGTTGTAATACCACGCCATCTTGATCTGGGACTCGTTCGCCTCCGAGCCGCTCGACTGGTAGAAGACCTTGCTCATCGGGGCTGGCGCGAGGTCCTTGAGCTTCTCGGCGAGTTCGACGGCGGGCTCGAAGCTGCGGCCGCCGAACAGGTGGTAATAGGGCAGCCGGCCAAGCTGCTCGCGCGCCGCCTCGATCAGCTCCGCGTCGCCGAAGCCGAGGCCCGCGCACCACAGGCCCGCCATGCCCTCGATGAAGCGGTTTCCGTGCTCGTCATAGACATGCACGCCCTCGCCCCGCTCGATCACATGCGGGCCGACGCGGCGGTGCGCGACGGCGTTGGTGTAGGGGTGCAGCAGCGCCTCGACGTCGCGGGTCTGCATGTTGCTGAGCGGACCGCCATCCATGGCCATCGCGCCGTCCTCCGATCCTGTGATGTCGCCGAGATCGTGCGCCGCGGGCGCGCGGCGCGCAATGGCGACCTTGCGCCGCGCCGCTTGACCCTTCGCCGGCGCCGCCCGACAACAGGCGCGCAGCAGGCGAGGGGGCGACATGACTGAGGCGATGATCGGCGTGATCGGGGGCAGCGGCGTCTACGCCATCGAAGGGCTCGAGGACGCGCAGTGGACCACGGTCGAGACGCCCTGGGGCGCGCCGTCGGACCAGATCCTGCGCGGGCGGATCGGCGGCGTTCCGGTCTGCTTCCTGCCGCGGCACGGGCGCGGCCACATCCAGACGCCCGCCTCCATCAACTACCGCGCCAACATCGACGCGCTGAAGCGGATCGGCGTGACCGACGTGATCTCGGTGTCGGCCTGCGGGTCGTTCCGCGAGGAGATGGCGCCGGGCGATTTCGTGATCGTCGACCAGTTCATCGACCGCACCGTCGCGCGCGAAAAGAGCTTCTTCGGGCCGGGCTGCGTCGCGCATGTTTCGATGGCGCATCCGGTCTGCGCGCGGCTCGGCGACGCGCTGGAGCAGGCCGCCCGCGGCGTCGGCGTGACCACCCATCGCGGCGGGACGTATCTGGCGATGGAGGGGCCGCAATTCAGCTCGCTGGCGGAGTCGAAGCTCTATCGCGAGCAGTGGGGCTGCCACGTCATCGGCATGACCAACATGCCCGAAGCCAAGCTCGCCCGCGAGGCGGAGCTCTGCTACGCGACCGTGGCGATGGTGACCGACTACGATTGCTGGCACCCCGACCACGAGCATGTGGACGTGGCGACCGTCGTGAAAGTGCTGCTCGGCAATGCCGAGAAGGCGCGGGAGATGGTCAAGGCGGTGGTTCCGGCGTTGGCAGGCGCCCGCGCGCCGGGCGCGCAGAACGGGAACCGCGCGCCCTGTCCGCATGGCTGCGACCGCGCGCTCGAACATGCGCTGATCACGGCGCCCGAGGCGCGCGACCCTGCGCTCGTCGGCAAGCTCGACGCCGTCGCGGGGCGGGTTCTGAGCTGAGACGTGCGAGGGCGAGGCGCCATCGCGCCCCGCCCTCGCCTCGGTCGATGCAACGCGGCGCGCGTGAAATCCCATGGCGCCAGACCTGAAACGCAAAGCCGCGGCCTCCGCAAACCGGCGCGGCGGCCGCTCCGGTCACATCTCGGCGGCGCCGCCGCGCAGGCGCAGACGGCTGCGCGCGGGCGCGGCCCTCGGCTCGGCCTCGGCGACGCGGAGGTCGACTGCGACGTCGCTGGGCGCGGGCGCGCGATGGCGCAGGCGGGCGCGCTCGTAGGCCTGCGGGCGCTCCGCGCGCTCGAGGACCGGCGTCGGGACCGGGCGGGAGCCGCGGGCGCGGGTGCGCTCGAATCCGGCGAAGGCAGGGGCCGCAGCCTCCGCCGCGATAGGCGCCGTCTGGGCGACGGCGGAAGGGGCGGGCGCGGCGGCTGCGAGGCAGGCTGCGGCGGCGGCGCAGGCGGCGAGGCGTCGGGCGAGGTTCATCGGGGGCGTCCTTTCGGTCCGAGTGTCCGGCGCCGGCGGCCTTTCCGCCGACGCCCTGACACTTGCCGATTCGCCGCCCCCGATCTGTGATCCGCTTCACATGGCCCGTGGCGCTCAGGCGCCGACGACCTGCGCCTCGATCTCGGCGGCGATCCCCGCCTCCAGCCCAAGCGCGGCGGCGAGTTCGCCCAGATAGGCCCGTTCCTTCGGATCGTCGCCGCCGCAGACCAGAGCCGACACCGCGTAGATTTCGCGCCGCGCCTGATCGCTGTCCGCGAGGGCCGCGATCTCGGCCGCGACGAGCGGCTTGGACAGCTCGTCCATCAGCACCGTCTGCGCGTCGGGGCCGAGTTCGGCGAGATGCTGCTGGATCAGCTTCTTCTCGGCGTCGTCGATATGCCCGTCGGCCTTGGCCGCCGCGATCATCGCCGAGAGGATGGCGGCGCTGCGGGCGTCCGCCGCCGGGCCGGCGAGTTCGCCCACCGGCGCCGCGTCGGGCGCGGGCGCGCCGGCGCTGCGCTTGGCGTAGGCGTCGTAGGCCATCTTGCCGAGCATCCCCAGCCCGCCGAGCAGCACGCCGGTCTTGGTCGCCGAGCGCCCGGTCTTGGTGCCGAGCAGCAGGCCCAGCACGGCCGCCGCGGCGCCGCCGGCCAGCGCGGTGTTGCGCATGGTCTCGCGGCTATTGGCGTCGTCGCCGACGCCGAGCTTCTCGGCGGCGAGGTTCTCGCCCTTGGCGTAGAGGTCCTTGCCCCCCGCCATGATCTGGTCGAGCACGGATTTCATCTTCGTGTTGAGGTCGTTCATGATTTTCTCTCCCTGCGGCGCCGAATGCGGCGGCGCGACACTATAATGAAAGTGCGACGGCGATGCGTCAGCCCGGCTCGCGGTCGCTGGGATGGTTCACGCCGTCGAACCACGCCACGGGCTCGACGGCCCGCATGTCCGCCCCCTCGACGCAGCCGAGATTGACGCCGCATTCCTCGGGATTCGAGCGGCGGCGGTGATGGGTGTAGATCCCGCAGACGCCGCAGAAATAATGCTCCGCCGTCATCGTGCCGAACTGGTAGCGGCGCAGCGCGTCGCCCGCCTCGACCACCAGATCGGCTCGCGGCACGCTGACCATGACCGCGCCCTTGCGCCGGCACAGCGAGCAGTCGCAGCGGCGCGCGCTGGCGAGGTCGAGCGCGGGGAAGCGCAGGCGGATCGCGCCGCAATGGCAGCTTGCGGTGACAGTCATGCGGTGGGCGCCTCGTCGAACAGCTCGGAGAACAGGAGGGCGGGGATCGCCGCGATCGAGGGCAGGACGATGTCGGCGAGCGCGCCGAGCTCCTCCTCGTCCGCCGGGCCGGTGAGCACGCCGATGGCGAGCGCCGCCCCCGCCGCCCGCGCCGCGCCCAGATCGTGCAGGCTGTCGCCGACCATCGCGATCTCCGCCGGCGCCAGCCCGGTCGCCTCCGCGAAGGCGAAGACCATGCCCGGCCCCGGCTTCAGCCCGTGCCCGCTGTCATAGCCCGCGACGAAGTCGAAATGCGCGTGCACGCCCGCGGCGCGCAGGTGCCGTCGCGCCGCGCTCTCGCTGTCATGGGTGGCGACGCCGAGCCGCAGGCCGCGCCGGCGCAGCCCGCCCAGAAGCCCGCCCAGATCCTCCGCCGCCGGCGTCAGCGTCGCCTCGCCGAGCCCGGCCTCCGCCGCCAGCGCCTGCGCCTCCAGCGCGCGCGGGTCGGCCCCCGGCAGATGCGCCGCCAGCGCCTCGGCGACCTGCCGCCCCGACCCCGCGACGCAGGGCGAGCCCGCCGCGAAACGGCCCGAGTGCGGATCGTAACCGATCGCGCCGCCCAGCCGCAGCCGCAGCGCCGCGTCGCCCGGCGCGAGCGCGTCGAGCAGGGCCTCGACCGCGGCCCGCCAGGTCGCGGCGAAGTCGAACAGCGTCCCGTCCTTGTCGAACAGCACGCCCCGGATCGGCCGTCGCTTCATACCCCGCCTTCGCGCCCCGTTTCGCCGCCCCGATGCGAGCGCCGCCAGCAAGCCCGCCGCCGCGCCGGAACGCAAGAGAGCCAATAGCAGAAATTGGTTCCTTTGGTCTGATATTGGTCTTGCATGCGTCCCGCCGCCCGGCTATTCCTCGCGAAAACGCAGGGGAAGGAGCGCGCGGGTGGCGACGGCGGAACAGGCTCTGGAGATGTTGCGCAAGGCGCTCGACAGCGGCGCCTATCCGACCGGCGCGCGGCTGCCGCCGGAGCGCGATCTGGCGCGCCGCTTCGCGATGGGGCGCGGGACCGTGCGCAAGGCGCTCGACGCTTTGGCGCGCGAGGGCCGGATCACCCGCCATGTCGGGCGCGGCGCCTTCGTCACCCAGGCGCACGGGCCGCTCGGCCTGACCGACGCGCCGAGCCCCGCGGACGTCATGGAGGTCCGGCTGATCGTCGAGCCCGCCATCGCCGCCGCCGCGGCGCTGCGCGCGCGCCCCGACGAACTCGCGCTGATCGGCGGTCTGCTCGAGCCCGACGCCGCCCCCGATCCCGACTGGCGCGCCTGGGAGGCGCGCGACGACGCGTTCCACAGCGCGCTCGCCGCCGCCAGCCGCAATCCGCTGCTCAGTTCGCTGCTCGAGACGCTGCACCGGATGCGCCGCAGCGAGGACTGGTCGCGCCTGCGCCGCACCACGCTGAGCCCTCAGGCACAGCGCGCCAATCTGCGCCGCCACCGCGAGATCGCCGAGGCCGTCGCCCGCCGCGACGCCGCCGGCGCGGCCTCTGCGATGCGCGCCCATCTGACCGAAGTCGACGCCGCCATGCGCGCCGGCGTCGACGCGGCGCTCGCCGAAACGCCTTCACATCAGGGAGAATCCGTCCGATGAATTTCGAACCCGCCGCCGCGATTCCGGCGATGCTCGCGCGCGCCGAAGGCCCCGCCCTCGGCGCCCCCGACCGCCCCGACCTTTCCTATGCGGCCCTCGCGGCCCAGGTCGCCGCCGCCGGCGGCCAGCTCGCGGGCCTCGGCCTCGGGCCCGGCGACGCGGTGGCGATCGTGCTCCCGAACGGACCCGAGATGGCGACGGCCTTCCTGTCGGTCGCGGCCCACGCCGTCGCGGCGCCTTTGAACCCGGCCTACACCGAGGACGAGTTCGCCTTCTACATCGAGGATCTGTCCGCCAAGGCGCTCATCGTCGCGGCAGGGGTCGAGACGCCCGCCCGCGCCGCCGCCGCCCGTCTCGGCGTGCGGCTCATTGAACTCGTTGTCGCCGAAGGCGCCCCCGCAGGCGCTTTCGCGCTCACCGAGAGCGGCGCGCCGGTCGCCCCCGCCGCGCCCCGCGCCAACGGGTCCTCAGACGTGGCGCTGGTGCTGCATACCTCCGGCACCACCTCGCGGCCCAAGATCGTGCCGCTGACCACCGCCAACATCTGCGCCTCCGCCGCCAACATCGCCGGCTCGCTCGACCTGCGCGCGACCGACCGCTGCCTCAACGTGATGCCGCTCTTCCACATCCACGGGCTGATCGCCGCCGTGCTGAGCAGCATGTCGGCGGGCGCCTATGTCTGCTGCACGCCGGGCTTCAACGCGATGAAGTTCTTCGGCTGGCTCGAGGCGGTGAAGCCGAGCTGGTACACCGCCGTCCCCACCATGCATCAGGCGATCCTCGCGCGCGCTGGCCGCAACGAGGCGATCGCCAAGGCCGCGGGTCTGCGGCTCGTGCGCTCCTCCTCGGCCTCGCTGCCGGTGCCGGTGCTGACGGCGCTCGAGGAGCTGTTCGGCTGCCCGGTCGTCGAGGCCTACGGCATGACCGAGGCGAGCCACCAGATGGCCGCCAACCCGCTGCCGCCGCGCCCGCGCAAGCCGGGCTCCGTCGGCGTCGCCGCCGGCCCCGAGATCGCGATCATGGGCGAGGAAGGCGCGATCCTGCCCGCCGGCGCCACTGGCGAGATCGTGATCCGCGGGGCCAACGTCACCCCCGGCTATCAGAACAACCCCAAGGCCAACGCCGAGAACTGGACGAACGGCTGGTTCCGCACCGGCGATCAGGGCGTGCTCGACGATGAGGGCTATCTGACCATCAACGGGCGGCTGAAGGAGATCATCAACCGCGGCGGCGAGAAGGTCAGCCCGCGCGAAGTGGACGACGTGCTGATGGAGCACCCGGCGGTGGCGCAGGCCGTCGCCTTCGCGTTGCCCCACGACAAGCTCGGCGAGGAAGTCGCCGCCGTGATCGTGCTGCGCGAAGGCGCGAGCGCGACGGTCGCCGAGATCCGCGCGCACTGCCAGAGCCGCCTCGCCGCCTTCAAGACCCCCCGCGAAATCATCTTCCGCGACGAGATCCCCAAAGGCGCCACCGGCAAGCTGCAGCGCATCGGCCTCGCCGAGAAACTCGGGCTCTGCTGAGAAAGGATCGAGTCGATGAAGATCTGCGTATTCGGCGCCGGCGCGATCGGCGGCTATCTGGCGGTGCGGCTGGCGAACGCCGGTCAGGAGGTTTCGGTGGTCGCGCGCGGGCCGCATCTCGCGGCGATCCGCGAGAACGGTCTGAAGCTGCGGATCGACGGGCGCGAGGAAGTCGCCCGCATCCGCGCGGAGGAGGACGCCGCCGCCCTCGGCCCGCAGGATTACGTGATCGTCACCCTCAAGGCGCACTCGCTGCCCCCGGTGGTGGACAAGCTCCTGCCGCTGTTCGGCCCCGATACGACCTTCGTCACGGCGATGAACGGCGTGCCTTACTGGTATTTCCACGGGCTGGAAGGGCAGGCATGGCGGCGCGTCGAGGCGGTGGACCCCGGCGGCAAGGTCTCGTCGGCCATACCGCCCGAGCGCGCGCTCGGCTGCGTGGTCTATCCCGCGACGGAAGTGGTGGAGCCCGGCGTGATCGAGCATGTCTCGGGCGACCGCTTCACGCTGGGCGAGCCCGACGGCTCGAAATCCGAGCGGTCGCAGGCGCTGTCGAAGGCGATGATCGCGGCGGGCTTCAAGGCGCCGGTGCGCCCGCGCATCCGCGACGAGATATGGGTGAAGCTGTGGGGGAACCTCGCCTTCAACCCGATGTCGGCGCTGACCGGCCAGACGCTCGACGTGCTCGCGACGCAGCCCGATCTGCGGGCGGTGGCGCGGGCGATGATGGTCGAGGGCCAGCAGGTCGCCGAGGCGCTCGGCGTGAAGTTCTCGATCGACGTGGACAAGCGCATCGCCGGCGCGGCGGAAGTCGGCGCGCACAAGACGTCGATGCTGCAGGACCTCGAACGCGGGCGCCCCATGGAGATCGACGCGCTGGTGACGGCGGTCGCCGAACTCGGCGCGGCGACGGGCGTCGCCACGCCGACCATCGACACGGTGCTGGCGCTGGTGCGCGCGCGCGCTCAGGCGGCCGGCTGTCTCTGACGCGCGCCCGGCCTTCGCGTCGCGGCGCTGATGCTGCGGCGCAACGCATCCGCGGCGGAACGCAGGGCGCGCGGAGGTCCGCAGCCTCCGCCGGCGGCCTTGCGCTTGCGTAACGACTCGCGCAATGCGAAAGCACTCGGGTATGCGACGATCTTCGGCATCATGCGCCTTTAACCACTTTGGTGCTGCACCGCACGCTAACGGTCGTTATCCTCAGGCATCCGTTTTGGAGCTTCGGACTTGCTGAACCGCGTCGCCGCCGCAGAGATCGGAATTCTCGGATACGCCTGCCGATTGCCCGGCGCCGATACGCCCAGCGCCTTCTGGAACGTGCTGCGCGAGGGACGATGCGTGGTCGGGAGGATCGGGCCAGAGCGGTGGTCCGACCTGTCCTTCGTCAATCCCGACCGCATGGCGACCGGTTTCACCTATACGGCCGCCGCCGCGGTGCTCGACGACGTGTGGAGCTTCGACGCTGGCTTTTTCGGCCTGTCCCCGCGCGAGGCGGCGCAGATGGACCCGCAGCAGCGGGTGATGCTCGAAGTCGCGTGGGAGGCGCTCGAGATGGCGGGCCTGCCGCCGTCGCGGGTGGCGGGGCGCGGCTGCGGCGTGTTCGTGGGCTCGTCCGGGCTCGATTACGGCACGGCCGGCGCGGCGGGCGACCCTGCGGCGGCGGACGCGCAGTTCATGACCGGCAACACGCTGAGCATCATCGCCAACCGCGTGGCGCATGTGCTCGACGCGCAGGGGCCCAGCTACGTGATCGACACGGCGTGCTCCTCCTCGCTCTTCGCCTTCCACGCCGCCTGCGAGGCGATCCGCTCGGGCGAGATCGAGATCGCGATCGTGGGCGGCGTCAACATGCTGCTCTCGCCGATGCCCTTCGTGGGCTTCTCGCGCGCCGGGATGCTGTCGCCGGGCGGGCTGTGCCGGCCTTTCGACGCGGGGGCGGACGGCTATGTGCGGGGCGAGGGCGCGGTCGCCTTCGTGATCGGCGACATGGAGATGGCGCGCGCGCAGGGCGATCCGGTGCGCGGCGTGGTGCTCGGCTCGGGGATCAACAGCGACGGCGGGGCCGGCGGGCTGTCGGTGCCGAGCTGCCGCCGCCAGGAAGAGCTGATGCGCAAGGTCTGCGCGGCCGCCGGGCTCGACCCCGACGACCTCGCCTTCGTCGAGGCGCACGGGACCGGGACCGCCGTGGGCGATCCGATCGAGGCGCGCGCGATCGGGCGGGCCTTCGGGGCGCGTCGGGCGGCGCCGTTGCCGATCGGGTCGGCCAAGTCCAATTTCGGCCATCTGGAGCCCGCTTCGGGTCTCGTCGGCCTGCTCAAGGCGCAGATGGCGCTGGAGGCGGGCGAGTTGCCGCGCACCCTCCATGTCGAGACGCCCAATCCCGCGATCCCCTTCGCAGCCCTCAACCTCGCGCTGACGACCGAGCCCGTGGCGCTGCCGGCGCGCGGCGCGCCTTGGGCCGCCGGGGTCAACTCGTTCGGGTTCGGCGGCGCCAACGCCCATGTGGCGATCCGGCAGCCGACGGCGGAGGAGGCGGCGGCGCCGGACGACGCGCCCGCGCCCGCGACGCAGGCCCCGCTGATCCTGTCCGCCGCCTCGGAGGAGGCGCTGCGCGCGACCGCGGCGCGCTGGCGCGGGCGGCTGGCCCAGGCCGACGTGGCCACGACCGACGCGCTGGTCGCGGCGGCGGCGCATCGGCGGGCGCGGCTGGCGCGGCGGCTGGTGGTGGTCGAGGGCGGGCGCGCCGCCCGGGTCGCGGCGCTCGACGCGTTTCTCGATGGGCGCGAGGATGGCGGCTGGGTGGTCGAGCAGGCGCTGGCCGGGCACGCAGCGCCCGTCGCCTTCGTCTTCTCTGGCAACGGCTCGCAATGGCCGGGGATGGGTCTCGCGGCCTATGGCGCGGACGCGGCCTTCCGCGACAGCTTCGACGCCACGGCGGCGCTGGTCGCGGCGGAGGGCGGCCCGGACCTCGAGGCGGAGCTGCGCGGCCCCGACCTAGAAGCGCGCCTGACGCTGGCCGACGTCGCGCAGCCGCTGCTGCTGGCGATCCAGATCGCGACGGTGGACGCGCTGGCGGCGCGCGGCGTGACGCCGATGGCGGTTGCGGGACATTCCGTGGGCGAGGTCGCCGCCTCCTGGGCCTGCGGCGCGCTCAGCCGCGCGCAGGCGGCGCGGCTGGCGGTGCGGCGGGCGCGCCGGCAGGCGCCTCTGCTGGGGACCGGCGGCATGGCCGCCGTGCTCGCCTCCGCCGAGGCGGTCGAGGCGCTGATCGCCGCGCGGGGCCTGCGCGACGTCGCCGTCGCCGCCGACAACAGCCCGCGCGGCGCAACGGTCTCGGGCGCTCCGGAGGCGATCGACGCGATCATCGCCGCCGCCCGCGCGGAACGCGTCGCGGCGCGCCGGCTGCGCGTCGACTACCCGTTCCACGGGCCGCTGATGGAGCGCATCCGCGAGCCCCTTCTCGCCGATCTCGCCGATCTCGCGCCGTCGCCTTCGCGCATCCCCTTCGTCTCGACGACCGAAGGCGCGGTCTGCGCCGGCGAGGCGCTCGACGCCGATTACTGGTGGCGCAACGCGCGCCAGCCGGTGCTGTTCCGGCAGGCGGCGCTCGCGCTGACCGAACTCGGGGCGGCCTGCTTCGTCGAGATCGGGCCGCAACCCTCGTTGCAGAACTACGTCGCCGACACGCTCTCGGCGCAGGGCGCGCGTTTCGTGACGGCGCCGACGCTGCGCCGGCAGGGCCGCGGCGCCGAGGATTTCGCCGTGATCGCGGCGCGGATCGCGGCGCTGGGCGGCGCGGTCGACGACGCGCGCCTGTTCGGCCCGCCCACGGCGATGCGCGTCGACCCGCCGCTCTATCCGTGGTCGCGCAAGGTTCACCGGATGGCGCAGACGCCCGAGGCGCTGAACGTGCTGCGCGCGCCGGCGGCGCGCCCGCTGCTCGGCTGGCGGGCGCGCGCCGACGAAGGCGCGTGGCGCGCGGTCTTCGATCTCGCAGAGCCCGAGCGCGGGGCGTGGCTGGCCGATCATGCGGTGGACGGACAGGCTGCCTTTCCGGCGGCCGGGTTCGTCGAACTGGCGCTGGAGGCGGCGGCCGAGGTTCTCGGCGACGGGCCGGTCGAGCTGTCGGGCTTCGAAGTTCTGCGCCCGCTGGCCTTGCCGCCCGGCGGACGGGTCGAGCTGCGCACCGCGCTCGACCCCGCGAGCGGCGCGGTCCGCATCGCGAGCCGCCCGCATCTCGGCGCCGGCGACTGGACGCTGCACGCCCAGACGACCGCGCGCAGCTGCTGGGCGGAAACTCCGCCGCCCGCCCCCGCCGCTTCGCCGGCCGATGCGCCCGACCCGACGCTCTACGCGGCGCTCGCCGGCGTCGGGCTCGACTACGGGGCGGTTTTCCGGCGCGTCGGCGGCCCGCGGTCGGGCGCTGAGGCGGGGTCGGAGGCCGGCGCGGCGCTGACGCGGTCGGCGCTCGCGCGGGGCCGCGTCTGGTCGCAGGGGAGGGTGCTCGACCCGACCGACCTCGACGCGGCGATGCATCTTCTGGGGCCTCTGCTCCAGCGGCGGGCCGAGCCGGGGCTGGGCTTCCTGCCGAGCCGCTTCGAACGCGTGATCGTCCACCGTCCCGGCGCGCTGGCCGCGCGCGCGGAGGCGCGGCTGCTCCGGGTCGGGGCGCGCAGCGCGCAGGCGGAGTTCGTCCTGCGCGACGCCGACGGCGCCGCCATCGCCGAACTCCGCGGCGCCCGCTTCGCCGCGGTGCGGCTGCGCCGGCGCGCCGACGCCGAGACGCCGTTCTGGCGGCAGACGCTGGTCGCGCCCGCAGGCGAGATCGGCGCGGGCGATCCCTGGGCCGATCCGCAGGCGCGCCTCGCCGCGCTCGGCCTCGCCACCTCCGATGCGCCGGACCCCGACGCCGGCGCGCTGATCGTCGAGGCCGCCTGCCGCCGGATCGCCTGGGACGCCGCCGCGGCGCGCGCGCAGAAGGGCGGCGTGCGGGCGGCGCTGCGCGCGCTGTCGCCGGCCCGGCGCGCCGCGCTGCTGATCGGGATCGACGCGCTCGCCGAGGATGGCGGCTACGATCCCGCCGCCGACCGCCTCGCCGACGCGCCGCCGGTGGCGCCCTTCGAGGCGCTGGTCGAGGCGTTGATGCTCGAAGCGCCCGAGCGCGCCGCCGATCTGGGCGATCTTCTGAACCTGCGCGCGGCGCTGCTCGGCGAGGCGGGAGACGCGGCTCCCGCCCATCCCCCGCGCGAGAGCGCGGCGCTCGAGACGGCGTGGCGGACGTTGCGCCGCGCCGCCGAAGACCTTCTGCGCGCGCGCGCGCCCACGGCGCGGCTGCGGGCGCTGGCGCTCGGCCACCCGCCGCGCGCCGTCGCCGAGGCGCTCTGCGCCGGGGCCGAAAGCGGCGCGCGCATCGTCGCGCTGAGCGACGCGGCGGATCCGGAGGCGCTGGCGGCGCGGCTTACGGAGGCGCAGGAGGTCGGCGCGTCCTTCGATCTGGTGCTCGCGGCCGGCGCGCTCGGGCAGTTCGACGCGCCCTCGCTGCGCCGGCTGGCCGGGGCGATGGCGCCCGGCGCGCTGCTCCTCGCCGTCGAACCCGAGCCCGACCTCGCGGCGGCGATGCGCGCCGCTCTGGCGGGCGACCCCCGCGCCGAGCAGGTCGTTGAGACGGGCCTCTCCCGCGCCCGGCCCGACTGGCGCGGCCGGCTCTTCGCCGCCGGTCTGGTCGAGGCCTACGACACGGCGCTGGCGAGCGCGGCGGTCGCGGCGCGCGCGATCAGCGCCCGCGCCCCCGCGGCGCATGGCGCGCGGGCGGAGCCGGCTGCGGCCCCTGCGCCGCGCGCGCTGGTCGTCCTCGCCGACGCCGCGAGCGCCGAATTCGCCGCGACGCTGACGGCGCGGCTGGCGGCGCTGGGCGTCGACGTCGAGACGGCGACCGACGCCGCCTCCGTGCGCCCCGGGGCGGAGTGCGTCGCGCTGGCCGGAGCCGTGGACGGGTCGAACGTCGAGACGACCGTCGCGCGCGCAGGTCTCCTGTCCGATCTTCTGGGCGCCGGGAAACCATCGCGCCTCTGGCTCGTCACGCGCGCCGGTCTGGCGGGCGGCGGCGAGGCGCAGCCTGCGCAGGCGGCGGCGGCGCGGATCGCGCGGTGCCTGACGAACGAACGGCCCGATCTCGATCTGCGGGTGCTCGACCTCGATCCGTCGCTCGACGCGGCGGAAGCGGGGGCGCGTCTGGCCGCCGCGCTCGCCGCGCCCTCGGCGGAGCGCGAACTTCGACTGACCGCGCAGGGCGCGCGCGCGCCGCGCGTCGAGCCCGCGCCCGACATCGCCGCCCGCGCGGCGCGCGCCCGCGCAGGCGGCGCGCCCGCCCTGCGGCTCGACGCCGGACATGGCGGGCTCGAAGCGCTGCGCTGGCGCCCCGCTTCGCGCCGCGCCCCGGGCGCGGGCGAGATCGAAGTGGAGGTCCGCGCGGCGGGGCTGAACTTCCGCGACGTCATGTGGGCGATGGGCGTCCTGCCCGAAGAGGCGATCGAGGACGGCTTCGCCAGCACGCTGCTCGGCATGGAATGCGCCGGGGTCGTGACGCGCGCCGGCGCCGGGGCGGGCTTCGTCGAGGGCGACCGGGTGATCGCCTTCGCCGCCGGCGCTTTCGCCACGCATGTCGTCGTGCCCGCTGAAGCCGCCGCGCCGGCGCCGCGCGATCTCGATTTCGCCGCTGCGGCGAGCCTGCCGGTGGTGTTCGGCACCGCCTGGCGCGCGCTGGTCGATCTCGGCCAGTTGCAGGCGGGCGAGAGCGTGCTGATCCATGGCGGCGCCGGCGGCGTCGGGCTCGCGGCCCTGCAGATCGCGCAGGCGCGCGGGGCGCGCGTGTTCGCCACCGCCGGCTCGCCGGAAAAGCGCGCGCTGCTGCGCATGCTCGGCGCGGAGGCGGTTTTCGACAGCCGCACGCTGCGCTTCGCCGACCAGCTGATGGCGGCGACCGGGGGCGAGGGCGTCGACGTCGCCCTGAACAGCCTGTCGGGCGAGGCGATGGAGCGCACGCTGGGTTGCCTCAAGCCCTTCGGCCGCTTCGTGGAACTGGGCAAGCGCGACTTCTACGCCGACACGCGGATCGGGCTGCGCCCGATGCGGCGCAACATCTCCTATTTCGGCGTCGATCTGGACGCGATGCTGGCGCTGCGGCCCGGGGGCGCGGGCCGGCTGCTGCGCGAAGTGGCGCAGCGCGTGGACGACGGGGCGTTCTCGCCGCCGCCCTTCCGGCTGTTCGAAGGCGCCGACGCGCTCGACGCCTTCCGGCTGATGCAGCGCGCCGGCCATATCGGCAAGATCGTGATCGCCCCGCCGCCCGCGCCCGCCGTCGAGGAGGCCGCCGCGCCGGCGCAGGGTCTGCGCGTCCGGGCCGACGGGGCTTATCTCGTGACCGGGGGCGCGCGCGGCTTCGGTCTGGCGCTGGCGGAGCGGCTGGTCGCGCGCGGCGCGCGCAGCATCTGGCTGACGAGCCGCAGCGGCGCGGCGGCGCTCGACGCCGACGCGGTCGCCGCGTCCCGCGTCGCCGCGATGCGGGACGCGGGCGCGCAGGTCGAGATCGCCGCCTGCGACGCCTCCGACGCGGCGGCGACGGCGGCGCTGCTCGCGCGCATCGCGGCGCAGGGCGCGCCGCTACGTGGCGTGGCGCATGCCGCGATGACGCTCGACGACGCGCTGTTCGACAAGGTCGACGCCGCGCGGCTGCGCGCGGCGCTCGCGCCGAAGCTCGGCGGCGCGCTGGCGCTCGACCAGCTGACGCGCGGCTGCGATCTCGACTTCTTCCTGCTGTTCTCCTCGGTCGCCGCCCTGTTCGGCAATCCCGGCCAGTCGGCCTATGTCGCGGCGAATGCGGCGCTCGAGGCGCTCGCGGCGGCGCGGCGGGCGGAAGGCCTGCCGGGCTTCGCCGCCGCCTTTGGGCCGATCGCCGATGTGGGCGTTCTGGCTGCGGACCCGGAGGCGCGGGCGCGACTCGAGCGGCGGGGCGCGGGGCTGATGCGCGCCGATCAGGCGCTCGACGCGCTCGAGACGGCGATGGAGGGCGCGGGCCCGGACGACGCTGCGCTCGCCATCGCGCCGATGCGCTGGGGGGCGCTGAAGTCGGATCTGGCGATCCTGCGGACGCCGCTCTTCTCGACGGTGGACCTCGGCGGCGCCGAGGCGGCGGTCGCGGCGGGCGGCGAGGATCTGCGCGCGATGGTGGCCGGTCTCGACGACGCGGCGGCCCTGCGCAAGCTGACCGGGGTCTTCTGCGCCGAAGCCGCGATCATCCTGCGCCAGTCGCCCGAGGAGATCGACCCCGCCCGTCCGATGGCCGAACTCGGCTTCGACTCGCTGATGGCGGTCGAGCTGAAGCTCTCGGCGGAGGAGAAATACGGCGTCTCCCTGCCGGTGCTGTCGCTGTCGGACGGGGCGACGCTGGCCGCCATCGCCGCGCGCACGCTCGCCGATCTGCGCGGAACGGCCGCCGCCGCGCAGCCGGTGGAGGTCGAGATCGCCGAAGCGCTTGCGGCGCGGCATCTGGGGGCGGAGGCGGCCGCGGCGGTCGGGCGCAGGTTGGCGGACACGGTCGAGGCGGAAGCGCTCGGCGTCGACGGAGCGGCGCGATGAAGCGGGGCGAGGGCGGGGAGGGTGCGGCGGCGCTGGTGGCGCAGTTGCGCGACGCGCGCCGCGCCAGGATCGAGGTCGCCCGCGCCCGGCCCGCAGCGCCCGAACCCGCGGCGCGCCCGCGCCGTCAGAGCTTCGACTTCGCCACGCTTCCGGGCTATCGCGAATTGCAGATGACGGAGGCCGCCGGCGCGCTGCTCGGCGTCGACTCGCCCTTTTTCCATGTCTGCGAAGGTCCCGGCGCGCCGGTCGCCATGATCGACGGGGCCGAGCGGATCAATTTCGGCTCCTACGACTATCTCGGCCTGAACCGCCACCCCGACGTGCTGCGCGCGGCGCGCGAGGCGGTGGACCGCTACGGCGTGTCCTGCTCCGCCTCGCGCGTGGTCGGCGGCGAGCGGCCATTCCACCGCGCGCTGGAGCGCGCTTTGGCCGATCTCTACGAGACCGAGGACGCGGTCGTCATGGTGTCGGGCCACGCCACCAACGTCACCACCATCGGCGCGCTGGTCGGGCCGGGCGACCTGATCATCTGCGACGAGCTGATCCACAATTCCGCCCTCGAAGGCGGGCGCATTTCCGGGGCCAAGCGGATCAACTGCCCGCACAACGATCTCGACTGGCTGGAGCGCACGCTCGAAAGCCTGCGCGCGCAGTATCGCCGCGTGCTGATCGTGGTCGAAGGGCTCTACAGCATGGACGGCGACGCGCCCGATCTGCGCCGGCTGGTCGAGATCAAGAACGCTTTCGACGCCTGGCTGATGGTCGACGAGGCCCATGGGCTCGGCGTGCTGGGCGAGACCGGGCGCGGGATCGCCGAGGCGCAGGGCGTCGATCCGCGCGGCGTCGAGCTGTGGATGGGCACGCTGTCCAAGACGCTCGCCGCGGCGGGCGGCTATATTTGCGGCTCGGCGCCGCTGATCGCCTATCTCAAGGCGCGCGCGCCGGGCTTCGTGTTCTCGGTCGGGCTCGCGGCGCCGCTCGCCGCCGCCGCCGAGGCCGCGCTCGCCGCGATGCGGGCAGAACCGGAGCGCGTGGCCCGGCTGCGCGAGAACGGGCGGCGGCTGCGCGACGCGCTGCGCGCGCATGGCCTCGACACCGGGTTGTCGCAGGGCTTCGCGGTGACCCCTGTGGTGCTGGGCGACTCGCCGACCACGGCGGCGACGGCGCATCTGGCCTTCCTGAAGGGCGTCGCGGCGCCGCCGATCCTGCACCCAGCCGTTCCCGAGCGCCGCGCCCGGCTGCGCCTGTTCGTGACCTCCGAGCACAGCGCCGCCCAGATCGACCGTGCGGCGGCGGTCGTGGCCGAAGCCGTCCGCGAGGCGCCCGCCATCACCCGCCGCCTGACCGGCGGCTGACGCGGCGCTACTGCGCCGCGCGAAGCCCGGCGGAGTCCGGCGGCTCCAGCCCGTAGCGGTCGAGCTTGGCGCGCAGGCCGACGCGGCTGAGGCCGAGCTCGTCCGCGGCGCGGCTCTTGTTCCAGCCATGCCGCGCCAGCGTCTCGCGCAGGATGCGCGCCTCCAGCCGCTCGACCCGGTCGCGCAGCGCGCCGCCCTGCGCCTCCGGCAGCGCGATGGCGACGTCGTCATTGGCGTGGGCGGGCGGCGCTGCGGCGAGGCGGATGCGGGCGGAGACGAGCTCCGGGCCGATCCGCCCGTCCTGCGCCGAGATCAGCATGCGCAGCACTTCGTTCTCGAGCTCGCGGATGTTGCCGGGCCAGCGCCAGCGCCGCAGCAGCGCCAGCGCCTCGGGCGCGATCCCGTCGACGCGCTTGCCATGCGCGGCCATCGCGCGCGTCAGCAGCCGATCCGCCAGCATCGGCAGATCGCCCATCCGTTCGCGCAGAGGCGGGATGCGGACCGGCGCCACGGCGAGGCGGTAATAGAGATCGGCGCGGAACCGGCCCTCCTGCACCGCCGCCTCCAGATCGCCGTTGCAGGCGGCGATCACCCGCACGTCGAGCCGCAGCGTCTCGTTCGAGCCGACCGGGCGGATCTCGCCTTCCTGCAGGAACCGAAGCAGCTTGACCTGAAAGGCGGGCGAGGTGTCGCCGATCTCGTCGAGAAAGATCGTGCCGCGGTCGACCTCCTCCAGCAGGCCGATCCGGTGGGCGTGCGCGCCGGTGAAGGCGCCCTTGCGGTGACCGAACAGTTCGCTTTCCAGCAGTTCGTCGGGGATCGCGCCGCAATTGACCGCGTGGAACGGCTTGTCGGAGCGCAGGCTGGTCTCGTGGATGGCGCGCGCGAGCAGCTCCTTGCCGACGCCGGTCTCGCCGAGGATCAGCGCCGGCACGTCGAAGCTCGCGACGAGGGCGGCGGCGCGGCAGGTCTCGGCCATCGGCGAGCCCGGGCTGCGCACGATGCGGGCGAAGGCGTCGGCGCGCTCGGGGTCGGCGGCGCGGGCGCGACGGGGGCCGCGCAACGCCAGTTCCGCGCGCAGCCGTCCGGTCTCGCGGCGGGCGCGGAACAGCGCCTCGGCGGCGCGGGCGGCGATGCGGGCGAGCGGCGCGCGCAGCGGCGTCGGCAGGTGGAGCTCGGCGCCGGCGGCTTCGGCGGCGAAGCCGGCCCCGTCCTCCGCCGCGCTCACGCCGACGCGCGCGATGTCGGGCCAGTCGCGCGCGAGCATGCCGAGCGCCGCGCAGCCGCGATCGGGATCGTCGAGCCCGACGAAGGCCGCGACGATGTCGCGCTCGGCCAGCAGCGCGCGCGCCGCCTCCAGGCCGTCCGCCGGATGCAGCTCGGCGCAACCCGAAAGCGCGGCCTCGAGCGCCGCGCGCCGGCCCGGGTCGGGGTCGATGGCCAGCATGCAGGGCAGGGCGCGTTTGAGGGTCATGCCGCCTCCAGATCCTTCACGCGCATCTCGTCGCCGCCGGTCGGCCTGAGGCGGGCGCCGCCGCAGCGCGGGCAGTCGTCGAGCCGGCCTGCGATCTCGACTTCGACGCCGCAGTCGAAGCACCAGGCGCGGCCGGGCAGGTCGATGATTTCGAGCGTCGCGCCTTCCGCCACCGAGCCGCGCATGACGACGTCGAAGCCGAAGCGGAGCGCCTCCACCTCGACGCCGGCGAGCCGCCCGATTTCGAGCCGCACGCGGCGGATCGCGCGCAGGTCGTGGCGTCGGGCGTGGTCTTCGAGCACGTCGCGGATGCTCTCGCAGAGGTCCATTTCATGCATCTTCGCAGGCCTCGACCTCGATGCGCGCGCCCATGCAGGGATCGACGCTCTCCAGCGCCAGCGCGCCGGCGACCGCGAGCGTCAGCCCGCCGCCGCTGCGCAGGCCGGCGAAAGCCGCGGCGAGGGCGCCGCGCTCGTGCAGCGCGCAGTCGGTGGGCGTGAGCGTGCGGAAGGCCCGCACGCGACCGCCTTCGGCTTCGCCCAGCGCGATCAGCGTTCCGCGCGCGGCCTGCGCGACGCCGAGGCCAGGGCCGAGCGCGCGCGGCGCGACCTCGCCTTCGCCCTCGCGCAGCGCCTCGATGAGCCGGGCCGCGTCGAGCAGGCGGGCCGCGACGCGCCAGAGCGCGCCGCGCCCGGTCTCGGCGGCGACCGCGCGCATCAGCGGATGCGCGCCCATCCGCGCCGCGAGGCCGGTCTCGACAGGGCGTCCGTCGATCTCGGCCCGCGCGAAATCGACCGCGCTGGCGGCGAGGGCCTCGGGCGGCGCCCAGAGGTCGGGGCCTGCGGCGGGGTCCTCGCGCCATGCGGCCCAGAGGCGGGCGAGGGCGCGGGCCGGGGCGGTCGCGGCGCGGGCGCGCCAGTCGGCGAAGGCGGCGCCGTCGGAGGGCGGACCTCCGGCCCCGAACAGCGCGCGCGACAGCAGGTCCATGTCGGGCTGCGCGCCGACATGGGCGAGGGCGCCGCGGTCGGCGTCGAGGCCCAGCGCCTCGGGCCAGTCGACGCAGAGCTTGAGCGCGTGATGGCGCAGGCTTTCGAGGGCGATGCGCCGCCCGATGTCGGGGCGCTGGGGCAGGCCGAAGGCGGCGCGGGCCGCCCCCTCCTGCGCAGCCCCGCACAGGTTGAAGACGAGGCCGGCGAGGCGCGCCGCCTCCTCCGGGGTCCTGCCTGCGAAGAGCCGCTCGGGCGCGCCCGCCCCTTCGACCTGCGAACGCGCGGCGACGCCCTCGCCCTGCGGGCGCAGGAAGATGGCGACGCCGCCGGAGATCACGTCGCGTCCGCCCCCCGGTCGGACGGCGCGTCGGCGGCGAGCCCGCCCGAGATCACTGCGCGCCGCGAGGGCGCGGCCCCGGCGGTCGCAGCGGCGGCCTGCGCAGCGGCGACGGCGTCCAGCTCGGCTTCGCGGGCGGCGCGGATTTCGCCCTGCCGGCTGGTCTCGGCCCGGTTCTTCGGATCGAACAGCGCGACCATCGCGGCGCGGGCGACGTCGGTCGCCTGAAGCTGGCTGGCGAAATCCTGCATCGGCGAGAACAGCGAGCACGCCTTGTAAGGCCCGATCATCGGGCGGCTGTTGGCGATGAACTCGTAGACGCCCGAGGGGAAGGCGACGTCCTCCTTGGCGCCGGCGACGAGGCCGGACCAGTCGTCGCCGGGGCCGGGCAGGGCGAACAGATTCATGAACCAGGGCGTGACCAGCGCGCCGAGCAGCCGCCCGTCCCAGATGCGGAAACCCACGGCCTCGACATGCAGCGAGCGGTTGACGATCGGCACGTCGCGCATCTTGCCGTTCCATATCTCGCGGAACTCGGCGACGAGCTTGGGCGGCTCGGTCACGAGGCGCGCGCGCAGAACAGAGTCGCGCGCATCCCCGGAGGACGGGTCGGCAGCGCGCGGCGCAGGTTGCTCGGCGGCCTCCGGCGCGTCGCCCGAAGCGGCGTCCGACGTCACCATGAACTGCGCCTTGGGGGCGGAGCAGGTCGGGCAGCGCCAGTCGTCGGGCAAGGCCCGGAACGGCGTGCCGGGGGGGATCATCCGCGTCTCGTCGCCGAGCGCGGGGTCGTAGGGCGTCCAGCAGATCTTGCACTCGAGCAGCGCGCTGTCGGAGATGCGCGCCTGCTCGCCGCCATAGGAGCCTTCGAAGCGCGCGTTCACGCGGCGGCTCCGGCGAGGGTGGCGTGGACTTCGCGCAGGCGCTCGGCGCTGTCGGCGAGGTCCTCGGGGGCTGCGAGCGCGACTTCGGGGACCTCAACCGCCTCGATCGTGTCGAGGATCAGCGCGTCCATCGAGTTGAAGAAGCGCACGCGCCAGACCCCGCGCGTCGCCGTCGCGTCCAGCCGGCAATTGCCGTAGCCGCGCGAGAGCAGCGTCGCGGCGCCATGGCCGAGCGCCGCGTCGAGATGCGCCAGATCCTGAACCGTGTGGGGCAGCAGGGTGAGGTTGACCACATGCGCCGGCGCGCCCGGCGCGGCGCCAGCGGCCTTGTCGAGCAGTTCCGCCACCAGCGCCGGCGCGCTCATCACCCCCTCGCCCGCGCGCGCCGACAGGCCCGGCGGCGGCGCGGCGGCCTCATGGGCGCGCGCGCGCAGCGCCTGCGGGATCGCGCCGATCTCGACGCTGTGGGCGTCGCCGCTCCGCACCCGCCAGACGCCCGCGAACACCGCCTCCTGCGCCAGCGTCTCGGGGGCGGCGCGGACGGCGCGCAGCGTGAGCGCCACTTCGCCCTCGCCGAGCGTCTCCTCCACCAGCGCGCGGTTGAACGGGTCGAGCCCGTCGAGCGGCAGGACGGCGCCGCCGCCCCCCGACGCCGCGCTCTCGCACGCCTCGGAGAGCCGCAGCAGGAACGCCAGCGCGGGGGCGGCGCGCTTGGGGTCGTCGATCTCCGGCAGATGCGCCTCGTAAGTCCGCATCCCTGAGGGCATCGCCATGTAGGACAACTCGCCATCCTCGGGCGCGGGCTGCGAGCCGGGTCCGAAGCCCATAGGCGGAAGCGTGAACGACATCGGCGGGCTCCCTATTCGGCGGCGAGCGCCGATCCGTCGAGGATCTGGCGGCAGCGCAGGATGTAGTCGTCCCAGTCGCGGACCTTGGCGATGTCGCCGAGCTGGACGCCGTCGCGGAAGAAGATCAGCGAAGGCGTCGGCCACACTTCGCAGCGCTCGCGCACCGCGCGCTCCGCCGGCTGGCCGATCACGGCGGGGCGGAAGCGGCCCTGAAAGGCCTGGACGAGTTCGGGCAGGATCACCGCGACGTCGGTGCTTTCGAGGTTCTTCGCCGGATCGCCCGTGACGAACAGGACCTGTTCGCCGCCTTCGTCGAGAAAGGCGTCGAGCGCGGCGAGGTCGTCGATGCGGGGCCAGCCCAGCTCGGTCGTCAGGCGGTCGATCAGCGGCGAGGGCATGGGCGGCTCCGTCGGCTCGTCTTCGGCGTCAGGCTGTCTCGCGGCCTTCGCGCACGGCCTCGGCGAGATGCGGCGGCAATTGGGGCTCGCGCCCCTCCAGATCGGCGAAGGCGTCGCCCAGATCGCCGCCCGCCAGCACCGAACGCAGACCCGCCAGAGCGCGCGAAATCTGCTCGGCCTGCACGGCGTCGATCGCCTCGCGCGCGGCGCCGAGATGGGTCAGCACCCAGCCGCCCACCGGCTGCGGCCCGACCAGCGACAGGTCCACCATCCCCTCGCGGTCGTCGCCGCGGCAGAACGCGCTGAGCCCCTCGACGCGCAGGACCTGCATCGGCACGCCCATGCACATCGCGATCACTCCGCCGCGAGGTTCAGAAAGCGCGCATCGCCGGTGCGGCAGGCCGCGTGCGCCGGCGGGCGACCGCCCTCGTAAGCCTCGCGCGCGAGCGCCTGCGCCGTCAGATCGTCGGCGCGGTCGGCGCGCAGCACCGGCTGGATGCGGTGGACGCGGCTGAGTTCGCTCAGCGCGATCTCGACGGCGGGCCCGATCTGCGCGGCCACCACGTCCCGCAGCCCGCCGCCGTAATCGTCGAGCTCTTCGGGTTGCACGCCGATGAGCGTCATCCGCCTCGGGCGCTGGCCGAGCAGTTCGGCGGTCGCCACCACGTCCTGAAATCCGGTCTGGTGCAGGCTCATCTTCTTGGCGCCCATGAAGGCGGGCACGGCGTCGTCGCGCACGATCTTCAGCGTTCCCGGGCGCAGGCCGTAATCGATCGCGTCGAAGACGATCAGCGCGTCGGCCTCGGCGAGATAAGGCAGAAGGTAGAGGCCCTGGGTGCCGCCATCCATCACGGTGACGCGGTCGGGGAAAGCCCAGCGGGCGTTGAGCGCCTCGACGGCGCGGACGCCGAACCCCTCGTCGGCCCAGAGGACGTTCCCGATGCCGAGGATCAGCACCCGCCCGGCGGTTTCTGCGTCGGCCATCGGAACCCCTCCCCAGCGCGGCGCGTCTCGGGCGCGCCCGTGAACGACGACACAATCGCGAAAGTCGGAAGTACCGATATGCGACTTTCGCACGAGACCAAGGCGCCGGGGCGGAAATCTGCGCGATCGATCAGTTGCTTGCGCGCACTGCGCGTCAGGTGGACGCAGCGCCGGCCCGCCCCCGCTTCGGCGGGTTGGACCTGCGGCGCGCAAGCCGCTAGCTTCCCCGCGAGGGGCCGCGTACGGCGCAAGGGGCGACATGACTTCCAGAACCATCGCGATCACCGGAGCCACCGGCTTCATCGGCGAGCGCCTGACCGAGGCGCTGCAGGCGCGCGGCGATGCGGTGATCGCGCTCACCCGCGACCGCGCCCGCGCGGCGCAGGAGCTGCCGCCGGCGCGCTATCCCGGTCTGAGGGTCGTCGAGTATTCCCCCGACCGGCTCGGCGACTGGGTCGGCGCGCTGGAGGGGGCGGATGCGGTGGTGCATCTGGCGGGGGCGCCGATCAACGGGCGGTGGACCCCTGAGTTCAAGAAGGCGATCCTCGACAGCCGCAAGCAGGGCACGCATGCGCTGGTCGAGGCGCTGGCGGCCCTGTCCAGGCGCCCCGAAGCGCTGATCAGCGCGTCGGCGGCGCGCTATTACGGCACCTCCGAGACGGCGCTGTTCGACGAGGACAGCCCGCCGGGGCCGATCAGCGACTATCTCAGCTTCGTCTGCCGCCACTGGGAGAACGAGGCGCTGCGCGCGAAGACGCTCGGGATGCGCGTGGCGGTCGCGCGCTTCGGCTTCGCGCTGGCGATGGGCACGACGTTCAAGAAGGCGCTGCCGGTGCTGGGCCGCTTCATGGGCGGGCGCGTGGGGACGGGTCGGCAATGGGTGAGCTGGATCCATCGCGACGACATCGCGCAGGCGCTGATCAGGCTGATCGACGATCCCGCGCTCGACGGCCCGTTCAACCTCACCGCCCCCAACCCGGTGCGGATGCGCGACTTCAGCGCGACCATGGCGCAGGTGACCGGCGGCAAGACGCCGCTGCCGGTGCCGGGCGCGGTGATCCGCCAGTTCCTCGGCGACGGCGCGACGGTGATCCTCGACGGCCAGCAGGTGGCGCCGAAGCGGTTGACCGAGGCGGGCTTCGCCTTCTCCCATCCCGACCTGCGCCCGGCGCTCGCGACGATCCTGTGAAGGGGGCTGCGCCGTTCAGGCCGCCATCCGCTCCAAAATCCACGCATGCGCTTCCGCGCGCGCGGCGCGCGCGATGGCGAGGTCGAACTGGTCGAAAGCGTGGACGCCCCCCGGATAGAGGCGCGCCGAAACCGCGCGCCCGGCCGCGGCCAGCCGCGCCGCCAGGAACAGCGTGTCGTCTATGAGCGGGTCGGCGGTCCCGCAGATCAGCAGCGCAGGCGGAAATGCAGCGAGATCGCCGAGCAGCGGCGAGAGCGCGGGGTCGGCGCGGGCTGCGCGGTTCCCCCCGGTCAGATTGTCTGCGAACCACTCCACTGTCGGCGTCGAGAGGATCAGCGACTCCGGCCCCCAGTTCGCCATCGAAGGCGTCAGCCGCAGATCGTAGAGCCCGTACCACAGCACCGCGCCTGCGATCCGCCCCGCCTCGCCCCGCGCCGCGAGCCGCGCCAGCGCGACGGCGGCGTAATGCGCCCCCGCCGATTCGCCCCCGATGAAGACCGGCCCGGCGCCGAATTCGGGATGCGTCAGGATGAAATCCAGCGCTTCGCAGGCGTCGTCGGCGCCGGCCGGCCAGGGATGCTCGGGCGCGAGGCGATAGCGCGCCGAGAGCACCGCCAGCCCGGTCGCGCGCGCCAGCGCCTGATTCGCAGCGTCGTAATGCTCGGGCGATCCGAAGGTCCAGCCGCCGCCATGCAGATGCAGATAGACCCCGCGCGGCGCGCCCTCGGGCGGCGACAGCCGCAGCCGCCCGTCCTCGATCCAGCGCGAGCCCTCCAGCGGGCCGCCGAGCGGGAAGATCCCCTTGCCGGCGGCGCGCGCGGCGCGGGTGACCTCGGGCGGGATCTGATGCGCTTGCGGCATCGCCGCGAGGGTCGCGCGCAAGCTGGCGTTGAAGGCGGCGGTCTCGGGGGAAGGCGGGGCGGTCAGTCCGGCGAAGTCGATCAGCGTCTCAGGCCCCCTTGAGCAGCCGCGCCCGCGACGGCGGCACGCGTGCGATCTCGACGCCCGTGAACACATGCAGCGTGTTCAGGTCGTGGTCGATCACCGCATGGTCCGACACCCAGCCGCCCATGACAAGATAGGTGCGCAGGAGCGGCGGCATGCGGCGCATCGCGAGCTTCATGTCGGGCCGCTTCAGCCGCAGCTTCAGCGCGAAGCGGAACACCTTCGGCGCCTTGACGCGCGGGAGCCAGCGCGGCGGCGCGAGGTGCCGCTCCTTCAGCAGCGCGAAGGCGTCCATGTACTCGTCCTCGTCCACTCCGTGGAAGGACGAGCAGCCGAACAGCATCCCCACCGCGTTCTTCTCGACGTAGTCGGTCATTGCGCCCCAAGCGGAGCGCAGGACGTCGGGGTCGCCGCGATGCTCCGGCGCGATGCAGAAGCGGCCCATCTCGACCATGCGCTCGGGATAGTCCTTCAGCGCAGAGAGGTCGTAGTAGCGCGCCGAATAGGTGCGCGCGATCTGCGAGCCGTCGTCGAGCGGCAGCATCCGGAAGCAGCAGACCAGCTCGCCCGACCGGCGGTCCTCGATCAGCATGTGGTCGCACAGCGCGTCGAGATCGTCGGCGTCGAGCCCCGCGGCGCGCGGCCCTTCGAGCGGCGTGTCGCGGCCCTCGATGAACGCCCGGAAGCGCAGCCGCTGGGCCGCCCGCACGTCGGCGATGCTCTCGGCGAGCCGCACGCCGTATCTGCCGCGCAAGAACACGCCCATCGCCCCCTCCGATCGCCCCCACACTCTGCGTCGCCGATACATCAGCGCTGCGACACTGGCGTGACAATCGCTCCCCGCCTTGAAAATAACCACCCGGGCGTGATCTGAACAGGCGAAAGCGCGGCCCCCCGCGCGCAGGAGGAACCGATGGAGAAAGTCGTCAAGACCGAGGCCGAATGGCGCGCCCAGCTCTCGCCCGAGGCGTTCAAGGTCACGCGCAAGCACGGCACCGAGCGGGCGGGCACACATGACGCCTTCCCCAAGGGCCCGGCGACCTATCGCTGCGTGTGCTGCGACGCGCCGCTGTTCGACGCCGCGCACAAGTTCGACAGCGGCACGGGCTGGCCCTCCTTCTTCCAGCCGATCGACCCCTCGGCGGTCGAGGAGCGCGAGGACCGCAGCTGGCTGATGCGCCGCACGGAAGTCGTCTGCGCCCGCTGCGACGCGCATCTGGGCCATGTGTTCCCGGACGGCCCGAAGCCCACCGGCCTGCGCTACTGCATGAACGGCGTGGCGCTGAAGCACGAGCCCTCCGAGTGAGGGCCGCCCCCGCCGAGGCGCCGGATGCGCGGGTCTCGGCGGTCCGCGCCTGGGTGTTCGACCTCGACAACACGCTCTACCCGCCCGAGGCGCGGCTGTTCGATCAGGTCAACGCGCGCATCACCGCCCATGTGATGCGCGCGCTCGGCGTGGCGGAGGCGGAGGCGGAGGCGCTGCGCGCGCGCTACTGGCGCGAGCACGGCACGACGCTGGCGGGGCTGATGGCGCATCACGGGATCGATCCGGAGGCGTATCTGGAGGACGTGCACGAGATCGACCTGTCGCCGCTTTCGCCCGATCCGGCGCTGGCGGCGGCGATCGCGCGGCTGCCGGGGCGCAAGATCGTCTACACCAACGGATCGCGCGGGCATGGGCGGCGGATCACGGCGGCGCTGGGCTTGAGCTTCGACGCGATCTACGGGGTGGAGGACGCCGGTTTCGCGCCCAAGCCCCGGCGCGAGGCGTTCGAGAGGGTGTTCGCGGCGGACCGGCTCGACCTGTCGGCGGCGGCGATGGTCGAGGACGACCAGCGCAACCTCCGCGCCCCGGTGGAGATGGGGATGGTCGCGATCTGGCGGCCCGCCCGCGCTGACGAGGCCCCGGAGCCGCATGTCCACTTCGTCGCCCGCGATCTGGCGGCGTTTCTGTCGGCGGTCGGCTGAAAGCGCGTCAGGGCAGCGGCGCGGTCCGGTGGAGCTGGATGCGCAGCTTGCCATGCGGGACCGGCGGCCCCGGAGGCGCGAAGGGCAGGCCCGTCGCATGGGCGAGCGCGGGTTCGGAGGTGATCACCGCCGCGCGCCAGCCCGCGAACCGCTCGCGCAACACGCGCCCGAGCGTCCCGTAGAGCGCGCGCAGGTCTCCCGCCTCGCCGATCCGCTCGCCATAGGGCGGGTTGACGATGACGAGGCCCGGGGGCTTGGCGCGGAGTTCGTCGGGCGGCGCGAAGTCCGAGATCGTCTGGCGCCGGAAGGTCGCGACATGGCCGACGCCCGCGCGCTCCGCATTGGCCTGCGCGGCGGCGACCGCGCCCGCGTCTCGATCCATGCCGAAAAAGCGCAGGGCGGTGTCGCCGGGCGCGACGGCGGCCCGCATGCCCGCCCACGCCTCGGCGTTGAAACTGGCGAACCTTTCGAAGGCGAAGGCGCGCGCGCGGCCCGGCGCCAGCCCCAGCGCGATCTCGGCGGCCTCCAGAACGAGCGTCCCCGAGCCGCACATCGGGTCGAGCACGGGCTCCGTCCCGCGATAGCCCGCCTCGCGCAGGAACAGGGCGGCGAGAGTCTCGCGCAGCGGGGCCTTGCCGACGTCCTGCTTGAAGCCGCGCTTGTGCAGCGGCTCGCCCGAGGCGTCGAGGCTGATCGAACAGAAATCGTCGTCGATGCGGACCAGCACGCGGATCGCGGCCTCCGGGTCGGTCGGCGCGCCGGCTATGTCGGCGATGGCGCGGGCGACGCGTTCGGCGGCGGCGCCGGCATGGTAGATGCGCGACTTGCGGCAGGCGGCGTCGACGCGGACGGGCGCGCCCGGGCGCAGCAGCCCATCCCATGGCAGGCGGTGGGCGCGCTTGTCGAGTTGGGCGAGGTGGACTGCGTGAAACGCGCCGACCCGCACCAGCACGCGCCCCGCCCCGCGCAGCGTCAGGTTCGCGCGCCAGACCTCCGGCCAGTCGCCGCGCGTCAGCACGCCGCCCGGCGACGGCTGCGGATCGGCGAAGCCGAGCGCGCGCGCTTCGTCCGCAAGCGCGGGCTCGAGGCCGGGCGTCGCGGCGAGGAAGATCTCCAGCTCGGCGGGCGGGGGCATGGCGGGGCTTTCGGGGCGGGCCGGAACCCCGGCCGCCGGCGTGCGGCGGCCGCGGCCCTTCCCCGAACGGCTCAGTTGGGCAGATCGCCGACCACGCCCTCGACGAACCAGTTCATGCCGAGCAGCATCTCGTCAGTGGCGACTTCGCCCGCCGCCAGACGCTCGACGCCCTCGCGGTCGCGGATCGGGCCGGTGAAGGGGTGCAACTCGCCCGCCTTGATCGCGGCCTCCACCGCCGCGGCCTCCGCCGCGACTTCCGCTGGCATGTTCTTGTAGGGCGCCATCAGCACTTCGCCTTCGGCGAGGCCCGCCCAGGTGTCGCCGGTCTCCCACGTCCCGTCGAGCGCCTGCCCGACGCGCTTGACGTAATAGGGCGACCAGTCGTCGATGATCGCGGTCAGGTGGCGGGTCGGGCCGAAGCGCTCCATGTCGGACGCCTGCCCGAAGGCCCAGACGCCCGCGGCCTCGGCGGTCTGCACCGGCGCGGGGCTGTCGGTGTGCTGCATGATCACGTCGATGCCCTGCGCGATCAGCGCCTTGGCGGCGTCGGCCTCGCGGC
This sequence comes from Rubrimonas sp., assembly GCF_036788415.1. Classification (NCBI taxonomy): domain Bacteria; kingdom Pseudomonadati; phylum Pseudomonadota; class Alphaproteobacteria; order Rhodobacterales; family Paracoccaceae; genus Rubrimonas; species Rubrimonas sp. The sequence continues at coordinate 81,209 of NZ_DAIQNN010000001.1, forward strand.
CCGGATCGTACCAGCTGTTCACCCACACCACATGCATGGTGACGTCGGGGTTCACCTTGCGCGCCGCCAGCAGCGCCGAATTGACCCCCATGATCACTTCGGGGATGGGGAAGGAGGCGATGTAGCCGATCTTGTTCGACTGGGTCATCCGCCCCGCGATCGTGCCGATCACCGCGCGCCCCTCGTAGAAGCGGGCGTTGTAGATGGCAAGGTTAGGCAGGGTCTTGTAGCCGGTGGCGTGCTCGAACTTCACGTCCGGGAACTGCTCGGCGACCTTCACGGTGGCGTCCATGAAGCCGAAGGAGGTGGTGAAGATCAGGTTGTGGCCCGAGGCCGCGAGCTGGCGGATGACGCGCTCGGCGTCGGCGCCTTCGGGCACGCTCTCGACATAAGTGGTCTCGACGCGGTCGCCATAGGCCGCCTCGACCGCCTGCCGGCCCTGATCGTGCTGGTAGGTCCAGCCGAAATCGCCGACCGGGCCGACATAGATGAAGCCGACCTTGAGGTCGGCGGCGGAAGCCGGCGCTGCGGCGAGCAGCGCGGCGGCTGCGGCGCTGGCGAGGAAAGTTCTGCGGATCATGCGTGCGTCTCCATGCTTGGGGTGTGTCAGCGGGTCGCCCGGAACGGCCGCCCGATGCAGGCGGGCGCGTTGGCGAGGGTGAGGTTGCGGTCGCGCGAGATGATGACGAGCGCCGCGATGGTGGCCAGATAGGGGGCCATCGCAAGGGCCTGCGACGGCACGCCGAGGCCCCATCCCTGCCCGTAGAACTGCAATTGCGTGACGGCGGCGAACAGATACGCCCCGACCAGCAGCCGCCACGGCCGCCATGTGGCGAACACCACCAGCGCCAGCGCGATCCAGCCGCGCCCGGCGGTCATGTTCTCGCCCCACATCGGCGTGTAGGCGAGGCTGAGGTAAGCGCCGCCCAAGCCCGCCATCGCGCCGCCGAACAGCGCCGCCAGCGTGCGCACGCCGATCACGCCGAAGCCGAGCGCATGGGCGCTGTCGTGATTGTCGCCGACGGCGCGCAAAACCAGCCCCGCCCGGCTGCGCGCCAGGAACCACGCGACCGCCGGAACCATCGCCAGCGCCAGATAGACGAGCGCGTCCTGCCCCAGCACGATCCGCCCCAGCGCCGTGCTCTCGCTTAGAAGCGGGATGTCGAGCTTCGGCGGCGCCTGCAGCGGCTGGCCGACGAAGCCCTGCCCGATCAGCCCCGAGGCGCCGATGCCGAAGATCGTCAGCGCGAGCCCCGTCGCCGCCTGATTGGCCATCAGATGCAGCGCCACCAGCGCGAAGATGCCCGCCATGACCAGCCCCGCGCCTGCGCCCGCGACCACCGCCAGCACGGTGGAGCCGGTGGTGAAGGCGACGGCGAAGGCGGTCACCGCCCCCATCAGCATCATCCCCTCGACGCCGAGATTGAGCACGCCGGCGCGCTCGGCCACAAGCTCGCCGAGAGCTGCGAACAGGAAGGGGGTCGCGGCGATCATCACGGAGGCGAGGAAGGGCTCCATCAGGCCTCCCTCCGCGTCGCCCACACGATCCGCCAGCGGATCAGCGTGTCGGTGGCCAGCAGGAAGAACAGCAACATGCCCTGGAAAACCCCGGTCACGTTCTTCGGCAGCTTGAGCAGGATCTGCGCGTTCTCGCCGCCGATGTAGCTGACGGCGAGGATGAAGGCGCCGGCCAGCGCGCCGAGCGGGTTCAGCCGGCCCAGAAACGCCACGATGATCGCGGTGAAGCCGTAGCCGGCGCCGATGTCGGGCTGCACCCGCCCGATCGCCGCCGACACCTCCACCGCGCCCGCGAGCCCCGCCAGCCCGCCCGAGAGCAGCAGCGCGAACCAGATCGTGCGGTCGCCCGAGAAGCCCGCGAAGGCCCCGGCGCGCGGCGCCGCGCCGAACACGCGCAGTTCGAAGCCGCGCATCGTGCGCGCCATCATCACCCACAGCGCGACGCAGGCGGCTATCGCGACGACCAGCCCCAGATGCAGCCGCGTGCCGTCCAGCAGCACCGGCAGGATGAAGCCCTGCGAGAAGCGGGGGCTCTGCGGGAAGCCGAAGGCGAGCGGGTCGCGCCACGGGCCGCGCACGAGGAAGTCGAGCAGCAGCGCCGCCACATAAGTCAGCATCAGGCTGACGAGGATTTCGTTGGCGTTGAAGCGCACCCGCAACAGCGCCGGGATCGCCGCCCAGAGCAGCCCGCCAAGGGCGCCCGCAGCGAGATAGGGGACGAGCCAGAGCTTCGACGCCGCCTGCGGCATGGCCAGCGCCAGCCAGCCGGCGAAAATCGCGCCGAGGGTGAACTGCCCCGCCGCCCCGATGTTCCAGACATTGGCGCGGAAACAGACGGCGAGCCCCGCGCCGATCAGCGCGAGCGGCGCGGCCTTCACGGTCAGCTCGGCGCGCGAATAGCCGTCCATGAAGGGCGAGACGAAATAGACCCACAGCGCCTGCCCCGGATCGCGCCCGAGCGCCGCGATCAGCGCCGCGCCCGCGACCAGCGTCAGCGCGATGGCGATGACGGGCGAGAGCAGCGACAGCGCCGTCGAGGGCCGGGCGCGGGGCTCCAGCGCGATCACGCCGCCGCCTCCCCGCGCGCATCCGCCGCCGGATCGGCTTCCGGATGCGCGCCCCCCATCAGCAGCCCGACCGCCTCGGGGGTCATCGCGCCGGCGGGGCGCGCCTCCGACAAGCGGCCCTTGTGAAGCACCGCGATGCGGTCGGCGATCTCGAAGATCTCGTCGAGGTCCTGGCTGATCACCAGCACGGCGGCCCCGCGCCCCGCCAGATCGATCAGCGCCTTGCGGATCAGCGCGGCGGCCCCCGCATCGACCCCCCATGTCGGCTGGTTGACGATCAGCACGCCCGGCTCGCGCAGGATCTCGCGCCCGATCACGAATTTCTGGAGGTTGCCGCCCGAGAGCGACCCCGCCACGGGCTGCGCGCCGCCCGACCGCACGTCGAACGCCTCGCGCACGCGGCGCGCCCAGCTTGCGGCGGCGGCGAAGTCGATCCAGCCGCGCTTCGCCACGCCCTCGGCGCGGTGATGCGAGAGGATCACGTTCTCCGGCAGGGTCATCTCGCCGATGGCGGCGTGGCCGTTGCGCTCCTCCGGGGCGAAAGCCGCGCCGCGCAAGCGCCGCTCGGTCGGGCCCATCCGCCCGACCGGAGCGCCGTCGAGCAGGATCATCTCGGGTGAGGGCGCGCGCCGCTCGCCGCTCAGCGCCGCCGCAAGCTCGGTCTGCCCCTCGCCCGCGACGCCCGCGACGCCGACGATCTCGCCGCCGCGCACTTCGAGCGAGACGTCGCGCAGCGCCATCGCGAATTCCGAGGGCGCGGGCAGGCTGAGATGATCGAGGAGCAGGCGCACCGGGCCGGGCGGCGGCGCGTCGGGCTTCTCGACCCACGCCACCGCCTCGCCGACCATCAGCTCCGCAAGCGCCCGCGCGCTCATCTCGCGCGGATCGCAGCGCGCGACGACCCTGCCATGGCGCAGGATGGTGGCGGCGTCGCAGAGCGCGCGCACTTCCTCCAGCCGGTGCGAGATGTAGAGGATCGCGCGCCCCTCGCCCGACAGCCGGCGCAGGATGGCGAACAACGCCTCGGCCTCCTGCGGGGTGAGCACAGAGGTCGGTTCGTCCATGATCAGCAGGCGCGGGTCCTGCAACAGGCAGCGGATGATCTCGACGCGCTGCTTCTCGCCGACCGACAGCGTGTGCATCGCGCGGTCGGGGTCGATGGCGAGGCCGTACTCCTGAGACACCTGCGCGATGCGCCGGGTCAGCGCCGGCATCGGCTGCGGCGGCAGCGCGAGCGCCACGTTCTCGGCGACGCTCAGCGCCTCGAAGACCGAGAAATGCTGGAACACCATGCCGACGCCGAGCGCGCGCGCCTCCGCCGGGCGCGCGACGCGCACGGGCTGGCCGTTCCAGAAGAACCGCCCTTCGGTCGGCTGGAGCACGCCGTAGATCATCTTGACGAGGGTGGACTTGCCCGCCCCGTTCTCGCCGAGCAGCGCGTGGCGCTCCCCCGCCCGGATCGTCAGCGACACGTCGCGGTTGGCGGCGAAATCGCCGAACATGCGGGTGACGCCGCGCGCCTCGAACAAGGGCGGGGAGGGGGCTGACAAGGCGGGCGCGCTCCTGACGCTGACGGACCTGCATCGTTGCGCAGCGCAGCAAGACCGCGCAAGAGGAAGTTGCGCGCGCATCGAGGCGGAGGCGGCGATTGACAGCGAGCCGGCGCTGCGGTCGGAATGTCGGCGCAGACCTCCCCGCGAAAGGCGCAGCCCCTCATGCAGCGGATCGGCCCGGCGGCGGGCGCCGGACAGAGCATCGGCCTGCTCGGCGGGTCCTTCGATCCGCCGCATCGGGGTCATGTCCATGTGACGCTGACGGCGCTGCGCGCGTTCGGGCTCGACCGGGTGTGGTGGCTCGTCTCCCCCGGAAATCCGCTCAAGCGCCGCAGCCCCGCCGAGATGGCGCGCCGCGTCGCCGCCTGCCGGGCGCTGATCCGCCATCCCCGCGTCGCGGTGACGGATCTGGAGGCGCGCCTCGGCACCCGCTTCACCGCCGACACGCTCGCCGCCCTGCGCCGCCGCCGCCCCGAACTGCGCTTCGTCTGGCTGATGGGGGCCGACAACCTCGCCTCGCTGCATCGCTGGGAGCGGTGGGAGGCGATCCTGCGCTTGGTTCCGGTGGGCGTGGTTCCGCGCCCCGGCGCCCAGCTGCGCGCGGGCCTGTCGCCCGCCGCGACGCGCTTCGCGCAGGCCCGTCTGGGGCCGCTTGCGGCGCAGGGGCTGGGGCGCGCCGACCCGCCCGCCTGGGCGATGGCGGGCGGCCCGATGTCGCCGCTCTCCTCCACGGCGTTGCGCGAGAGCGGGGTCTGGCCGTGAGCGCGCGCCTCACCCGGCGTGCGGCCATCGCCGCGCTCGGCGCGGCGGTCGCCTGCGCGGCGCAGGCCGGCGCTCCGCCGATCGCCCCCGCGCCCCGCCCCCGCAGCGCGCCGACCGGCGCGGCGCTCGCGCAGGCGCGCGGCTTCAGCGGCGAGGTCGGCTTCGTCCTGTGCGACGCGGCGACTGGCGCGACGCTCGAAGCGCTGAACGCCGGGCGCGGTTTCGCGCCGGCCTCGGTCGTCAAGCTCGCCACGGCGCTCTACGCGCTCGAGACGCTCGGGCGCGCGCATCGCTTCGAGACGGCGACGCTGGCGCGCGGCGCGCTCGCGGACGGGCGGCTCGCAGGCGATCTGGTCCTGCGGGGCGGCGGCGATCCCGAACTCGACACGGCGCAGCTCGCGCAGCTCGCGGCGGAGACGGCGCAACGGGTGCGCGGCGTGACGGGGCGATTCCTCGTGGAGGACGCGCCGGCGGCGGCGCTGATCGACGCGGACCAGCCGGCGGAGGCGTCCTACAACCCGGCGGTCGGCGCGCTCAACCTGAACTTCAACCGGGTGCGTCTGGCCTGGTCGCGCCGCGGCGGCGCGCTCGACGCGCGCATCGAGGCGCATTCGGAGCGCCTCAGCCCGCCGACCGCCGCGGTGGGGCTGCAGATCGAAGGTCTGGATTGCGGGTGCCCGGTCTTCTCGCACGACGCCTCCCGCGCGCCGGAGCGCTGGCGGGTCCGCGCGGACGCGCTGCGCGGCGAGGGCTCGGTGTTCCTGCCGGTGCGCGCGCCGGCGCTCTACGCGGCGGACGTCTTCCGCAGCGCGGCCGCGCAGGCCGGCCTCGCCCTGCCGCCGCCCGTAGTCGCGGCGGCTGGCGCGGGCGGCGGCGCGCCGCTCGCGGCGACGCGCAGCCGGGCGCTGGACGAGATCGTCGGCGACATGCTGCGCCACTCGACCAACCTGACCGCCGAGGCGCTGGGCCTCGCGGCGACGCGGGCGCGCGGCGGCGACGCGGCGAGCCTCGAAGCTTCGGGCGCTGCGATGTCGGCCTGGGCCGAGGCGCGGGCCGGCGCGCAGGGCCTCGCGCTGCGCAACCATTCCGGTCTGAGCGCCGAGAGCCGCGCGCGCCCCGAAGCGTTGGCCGCGCTGATGCGCGCGCCCGGCGCCTTCGAGACGCTGGCCCCGCTGATCCGGGCCTACCCGCTGGAGGGCTTCGAAGCGGCGGTGGTCCTCGCCAAGACAGGGACGATGGACTTCGCGCGGGGCCTCGGCGGCTGGCTGGTCGGGCCGTCGGGGCGGCGGATGGTCTTCGCGATCTTCTCGGGCGACCTGCCGCGCCGGGCCGCGAGCCGGGGCGGGCCGGCGCAAGGCGCGCGCGGCTGGCGCAACGCGGCGCTCGGTTTCGAGCGCGCCCTTCTGGGCTCGTGGTTGACGCGCTTCGGGTGAGCGGCGGGCTTGCGCGGACTCCGGCCGTTCGCGATCACCTCCGTCGACGTCGGCAGCGCGGACCAAGCGGCCATTGGTCAAAGGGCAGGTACGGCTCCTTGGGGCCATTCCCGACTTGCGCGGCGACGGTCGGATGGGGTCCATCCTCGTCACGAGACGCTCTGCGCCGAAGGACCGCTCTCGTGTGCGTCTCAAAGGCGCAGGTCTGAGGCATCGCCAAAGGCGGCGCGCCATCGATTCGCGGACGGCTCCAGCTGCGCCTAAATCTTCGATAGCGCCGCGAGCGCAAGCGGCGCGAGAAGGATGGTCAGCAGGGCGTTCATGATCATGCCGAGACTCGCGAAGGCCCCGGCGGTCTCGGAGATCTGGAACGCGCGGGCCGTGCCGATGGCGTGCGATGCGACGCCGAGGGCGAAACCCTTCGCGCGGTCGTCACTGACGCCAGCCGCGTCAAGCATCGGCGGACCGAAGGCGGCGCCTATGATCCCGGTCGAGATCACGATCACCGCCGTCAGTCCTGGAACGCCGCCTAGGCGGTCGGTGATCTCTACCGCGACGGCCGCCGTCGCCGACTTGGGCGCGAGCGTGGCCATCAGCACGGCGTCCCCTCCGTCGGCGCCTGGATAGGCCAGAGCACTGCCGAGGGCCACGACCGATCCGGTCAGCAGTGCGACACCTATGGGAACGCCCGCCTGGCGGATCAGCCCGAACTGGCGACAGAGCGGCACCGACAGCAGCACGATCAGGAGGGCGAGCGTCTCGTTGATCAACTCGGTCCTCCGGAGATAGTGCGGGTAGGAAATCCCCAGCGCCATGAGGAGCGCTGCGACAAGGCACGTCGCCACGAGCACGGGGTTCAGGAAGGCGGAGTGGCCCGAGCGTCGCCAGAGGCCGTCCGCGACGGCGTACGCCGCCACAGTGACGCCCACCGCGAACAGCGGCTGGCCGCTGACGAGGGCGAGGGCGTCGTTCATGCCTCCGCCGCTTGGGCGATCCGCCGCATGAGGAACTGGAATACGATGCCGGTGATCAGCAGCGTCGCAGAGGTGCCCGCCACGACCGCGACCAAAATGTAGGTCCAGGCAGACGCCAGCATGCCAGAGTTCGCCATCACCCCGACGGCCGCAGGCACGAAGAACAACGGGAAGTATGGCGCCGCAAAATCGAAGAGCTCTCCCGACCCCCGGTCCGGCCCGCCACGGATCGCGAATGCGGCCGTGAGCGCCGCGAGGCCGAGAGCCGCCCCGGGAACCGGCAAGTCGTAGCCCTCGGCGATCGCGTCGCCCGCCAGCAGGAGAAGGAGCACGATCGCGGCGGACCTGATCATGAAAATTTCCTTCCATTCAGCATATTGCGACGTCATGGCGACGCTGCGCGCCAGTATCTTTTCGCCGGGAGACGATGAGTCACGCCGTGCAGATACCGCAATTCTGGCGCGCGTTTAATTCACTGATGGGTATACTTCGCGCCATGCCGAGAGATTCAGCCGAGACCCGCCAGCGAATCCTGAATGGGGCCTACGCCCTGTTTTATCGACAAGGCTTCGAGCGAACCGGCGTCGACGCCGTGGCTGTCGCCGCGGGGGTGACGAAGCGCACCCTCTACAATCACTTCGCGTCCAAGGACGACCTGCTTGCAGAGGTGCTCGCGGGACAGGCGCGTTTTGCTGCGAAAGAGATCCGGCGCTGGTGCGGCGATGAACCTCGCACGGCGGAGGATCTGGTCGGGGCGGTCTTTGGAGGTCTGCGCGAATGGTCCCGATCGCCGGACTGGCGGGGCTCCGGATTCACCCGGGCCGCCATGGAGCTCGCCTGGGCGCCTGGACATCCGGTCCGGCGCGCCGCGGCGACCCAGAAGAGCGCCGTGGAGCGCGCGCTGTCCGACGCGCTCCTAAAAGCCGGCGCCGTGGAGTCCGATCGGCTCGCACGAGCCCTCGTCGTCCTGATCGAGGGCGCGATGACTCTGCGCCTGATCCACGGGGATCCGCTCTGGTTCGACGTCGCCGAAGACTCCGCAAGAACCCTGGTGCAAAGCACTGTCTCCGGATGACGGTCTCCTTGTATCGGGCGAGAAAGCCAACTCGTTCGGACCAGCGATGCGACAGAGCGGCCCGAGACAGGCGAGACCTTCGAAATCGACCGTGCTTTCGGATCGACCGTGAGCCGACATTCACCGAACGCCCGGGAGGATCAACCTTTCGACCTCAAGACGGGCGGGCGCGATGGCGAAACCCCGCCCGGACCGGTCATCGCGTGAGCCGCTGCGGATAGCTGCTCTGGGCTCGCTCCAGTCGTTCGAGGCGCACGGCGCGAACGGCCGAACTGTGCGCGATGCGGCCGCCGCAGCCGTCAGAGCCGCGCGTAGCGCACCCGCGCGCCGCGTTCGATGGCCGCCGCCGTCAGCCGGTCCACCCCGAGGCCGTGCCGCAGGATCTCGAGGAAGTTCAGCTCCTCCAGCGAGGCGTCGCTGTCGGAGGCGGCCACGTCGCAGGCCAGCGCGTAGGCCGTGGCCCGCAGCCGCTCGGGCAGGACTTCGTCGATCATCCGCAAGGTCTGATCGATGCCGTCCTCCTCCTGCAGCAACTCCACCACCACGGCGCTGATCTGGCCGAACCGGCCCTCGGGGAACCCCCGGAACACCGGCAGGCGCGCGATGGTGTCCGAGATCGCCGCGCCTTCCTGGTCGGTCATCTCGCCATCGGCGGCGGCGGTCACCATCATCGCGGCGACGAGCGCGTCTTGCGGGCTGAAAGGCAGGGTCATGGACGGCGGGCTCCCGGGCCGGGGCCGTCGCGGCCCCGCCTCAGAGTTATTGACCGCGCGCGGGCGCTTCAATAGGCAGACGCCGCGCGACGCCCCCCTTTGTCGAGGAGCCCGATCCGATGTCCAGCCTGCGCGAATTCGCCGAGACGGCGAAAGCCTGGCCCTTCGAGGAGGCGCGCAAGCTCCTGAAACGGCTCGGCGGCAAGGACCCCGCCAAGGGCTACGTCCTGTTCGAGACCGGCTACGGCCCGTCCGGCCTGCCTCATATCGGCACGTTCGGCGAAGTGGCGCGCACGACCATGGTGCGCCGCGCCTTCGAGACGCTGTGCGACATCCCCACGCGGCTGCTATGCTTCTCCGACGACATGGACGGCATGCGCAAGGTTCCCGACAACGTGCCGAACCCGGCCATGCTGCGCGAGCATCTGCAGCGCCCGCTTACGGTCGTCCCCGACCCGTTCGGCGAATACGAGAGCTTCGGTCACCACAACAACGCGATGCTGCGCCGCTTCCTCGACACGTTCGGCTTCGAGTACGAGTTCGCGAGCGCGACAGACTACTACAAGTCCGGCAAGCTCGACGACATCCTGCTGCGCGCCGCCGAGAAGTATGACCAGATCATGGAGATCATGCTGCCGTCGCTGGGCGAGGAGCGGCAGGCGACCTATTCCTGCTTCCTGCCGATCAGCCCGACCACCGGCCGCGTCCTCTATGTCCCGATCCGCAACGTCGACGCCAAGCGCGGCGAGATCACCTTCGACGACGAGGACGGGACCGAGACCACTCTCCCCGTCACTGGCGGCCAGGTGAAGCTGCAATGGAAGCCCGATTTCGGCGCGCGCTGGGCGGCGCTCGGCGTCGATTTCGAGATGTACGGCAAGGACCACCTGCCCAACACCCCACTCTATGACGGCATCTGCGAGGCGCTGGGCGGGCGGGCGCCGCAGCATTTCATCTACGAGCTGTTCCTCGACGGCGACGGGCGCAAGATCAGCAAGTCCAAGGGCAACGGCATCTCGATCGACGAATGGCTGCGCTACGCCAGCGCCGAGAGCCTGTCGCTGTTCATGTTCCAGAAGCCCCGCACCGCCAAGCGCCTGCACTGGGACGTGATCCCCAAGACGGTGGACGAGTACGACGCGCATCTGCGCGCCTATCCCGGCCAGACCGCCGACAAGCAGGTCGAGAACCCGGTCTGGCACATCCATTCCGGCCATCCGCCGGCGTCCGACCTCGCCGTGTCCTTCGCGATGCTGCTCAACCTCGCCTCGGTGGCTCAGGCGCATGACAAGGCCGTGCTCTGGGGCTTCATCCGCAAATACGCCCCGGAGGCGAGCCCCGAGACGCATCCCGGGCTCGACGCCGCCGTGGGCCGCGCAGTGGCCTATGTCGAGGACCACATCCTGCCGAACCGCCGCTTCCGCGCGCCGACCGAACAGGAGCGCGCGGCGCTCGCCGACCTCGCCGACCGCCTGCGGGCCTGGGAGGGCGGTCCGGACGCGGCTGCTCTGCAGGACATGGTCTACGAGGTGGGCAAAGCGCACGGTTTCGGGGAGCTGCGGGCCTGGTTCGGCGCGCTGTACGAGACGCTGCTCGGCGCGGAGCAGGGTCCGCGCTTCGGCGGCTTCATCGCGCTCTACGGCGTCGCCGAGACGGCGGCGCTGGTCGAGCGGGCCTTGGAGGGGGCGCTGGTCGAGGCCGCGGACCCCGCCTCAGCCACACCGCGCCAGAGCGCAAACCGACCCGGGAAAATCAGGTGACCGAGCTTTTTCCGTTCGAGAACGACACTCCCCACCCGGTGGCCAGCTTCGTTAAGGTCGATCTCCGCTCCAGTCGGGGCGCCGCGCCTCAGTTGCGGTAGCTGTCCCAGTCGGTTCCGGGCGGCCGCTCCCGCGCGGCGGTCTCGCGGATGAATTCGACGATGCCAACTCCCGTCGATCCGCCGATCTCGCGCGTCTCGGTTTCGCGGGCGGTCGGAGTCGGCGCGCGCGCGGGCGCTTTGGACGGGGAAGGGGTCGAGGCGACGCGGACCGGTTCACCCGAAAGCGTCTGGGACAGGAGCGCGGCGCGCGCGGCTTCCAGGGCGCGGTCCGGATCGGCGAGCGGCGCGGGCGGGACGTAAACGACGGCCGACAGACCGATCGGCCATCGCCCCATGGCGGCGGAGGTTGCGACCGGCGCGACCGGCGTCGAAAGCGCAGCGTCCGCCGTTGGACCTTGATCGCCGAAGCTCGGCTCGCGGACGATCAGAAGCGCTGTGGAGAGGACGACGAACCCGATCGCCGCATGACCCGCGAGCCGACCAATTCTGTCCGGACTTCGCATCCGTCGTCCCGCTCCTTTAACCACTCCTTCTTTCTACATCGATCCGCCCGAATATCAAATGCGGATCACGCTAAAGCGAGCGGATCGGGGCGGCCGCCCGCGCGTTCGCGAGGCGGCGCGTCAGAATTCCGACCACAGGAACAGCTTGATCCGTGTGCCCAGGTCGATCTCGCGACCTGCGACATCGCGCTCCACGCCGACCCCGAGATGGAGGCCGTCCCGCACCTCTCGCGCCGCCGAAGCTGCGAGCTTGACCGAATCGAACCCCTCGCTCTGGTCGCCGTCGCCGTTGCGCAGGCTCAGCACGCTGAAGCTCTGGACCAGCGCCAGCCATCGCCCGTCGTCGAGTTCCCGGGGGCGCAGCCCCGCCGTCAGATCGACCCGGATCTCGTCGGAGGGGTCGCCCAGGCGCAACCGAAGGCCGGCCTGCGCGTCGTAGAAGGCGTCGCCGAGCGAGGTCGCGAAGCCGCGCCCGTAGAGGCTGCGCAGGTCGAACTCGAACCCGTCCGTCGCGCGCTGCTGCGGCTCGCCCGCCCGCGCGCCCTGCCGCGCATAGGACGCGCCGACCTGAACCGACAGCGGGTCGCCCGCCGCGCCTTCGCGCAGCTTCACGCGCGCGAACGCCGACCAGGTGAGGCGGTCCTCCAGCGCCGCGGCGGGGCCGGTCGGGCGGCTGAGTTCGGCGGCGCCGCCGACGGTCAGCCCCTCGCGCAGGCCGTATTCGCCATAGAGCGCGCCGAACATCTCCTCGTAGCCGCCGTCGTCGGTGCGATAGGTCGACGTCGAGACGCTCAGGAAGGTCTCGCCCGGCGCGCGCGTCCACGCCCCCGCCGTCGCCTTCGATCCTTCCGCAAGGCCCGCCGCCGCAGCGACGAGCGCCGCCGCGATCGGCCCGCCGCGTTTCATGATGCGCATCCGCGTCTCCGTACTCGCCGTCCCCGGCGCAATATGCATGTCGCGCCGCCGCAGGGGTTGCGACCATCCGCCGTGCCGCGCGGTCCGCCGCGCTTGACCCTCCGTCCCCCCGCCTATATCGAACGCCGGCGCGTCGGCGCGGGCGGGTAGCTCAGTGGTAGAGCATCCGACTTTTAATCGGATGGTCGAGGGTTCGATCCCCTCCCCGCCTACCAGCGCACCCTTGCGCGCAACTCCGCGCCGCGATCGAGCCTGCAGGTGCGCCGATGCCCGTGTTCCTCCGTCATGACGCCCTCGGCTTCGAGCGCGACTTCGCCGCCCTGCTCGGGCGCAAGCGCGAAAGCGCGCCGGAGGTCGACGACGCGGTCGCCGCGATCATCGCGCAGGTCCGCGCCGAGGGCGACGCGGCGCTGATCGCGCTGACCGACCGCTTCGACCGCCTCAGCCTGACCCGCGAGACGCTGCGCGTCTCCGACGCCGAGATCGAGGCGGCCTGCGCCGAAGTTCCCGCCGCCGAGCGCGCCGCGCTGGAGCTCGCCGCCGCGCGCATCCGCGCCTATCACGACCGCCAGCGCCCCGACGACGCGCGCTGGACCGACGAGACCGGCGCGGAACTCGGCTGGCGCTGGACGCCGGTCGACGCGGCGGGGCTCTATGTGCCGGGCGGCACCGCGTCCTATCCCTCCTCGGTGCTGATGAACGCGATCCCCGCGCAGGTCGCGGGGGTCGGGCGGCTCGCGATGTGCGTCCCGGCGCCCGACGGCGTTCTCAACCCGCTGGTGCTGCTGGCCGCCCGGCTGTGCGGCGTGTCGGAGATCTGGCGCATCGGCGGCGCGCAGGCCATTGCGGCGCTCGCCTACGGCACCGAGAGCGTCGCGCCCGTGGACAAGATCACCGGCCCCGGCAACGCCTGGGTGGCGGCGGCCAAGCGGCGGGTGTTCGGGCAGGTCGGCATCGACATGATCGCGGGCCCGTCGGAAATCCTCGTGATCGCCGACGCCGCCCAGAACCCCGACTGGATCGCCGTGGATCTGATGAGCCAGGCGGAGCACGACGTCAGCGCGCAGGCCATCCTCATCACCGACGACGCGGACTTCGCGCAGGAGGTCGGCCGCGCCGTCGACCGGCTGTTGCAGCGCCTGGCCCGCGCCGAGATCGCGGGCGAAAGCTGGCGCGAGAACGGCGCGCTGGTGGTGGCGCGCGACCTCGCCCACGCCGCCGCCCTGTCCGACCGCGCCGCGCCGGAGCATCTGGAGCTCTGCGTCGCCGACCCCGAGGCGCTGGCCGCGCGCATCCGCCACGCAGGCGCGATCTTTCTCGGCGCGCACACGCCCGAGGCCATCGGCGACTATGTCGGCGGCCCGAACCATGTGCTGCCGACGTCGCGCGCCGCGCGCTACGCCTCGGGCCTCTCGGTGCTCGACTTCATGAAGCGGACCACGCTGGCGCGGATGAGCCCGGATGCGCTGCGCGCAGTAGGGCCGGCGGCCGAGACGCTCGCGCGTTCGGAGCGCCTGGAGGCGCACGGGCTGTCGGTGCGGCGGCGGCTGGACGCGCTCGACAGCGGCCCGCCGAGGGAGAGCGGCGGCGCATGACCGAAATCGGGCCGGAACCGGGATCGCTGCGCGCGCACCGCACCGCCGCGCCCCCCGAGCCGCCCGAACCGACGCTCCGCCCGCTGTTCTGGCTGGTCTCGCTGTTGCTCGGGGTCGCGGCGGGCTACGCCGCCATCGGCTTCCGCCTCGCGATCTACGAAGCGCAGACGCTGCTCTACGGCGCCGACGACTACACCATCCACAGCCAGGCGGCGACGCTCAACCCGCTGATCGTGATGGTCATTCCCATTCTCGGCGGGCTGACGGTCGGCTGGATCCTCACCCGCTTCACGCCCAATGGAAAGGCGCTGGGCGTGGCCGACGTGATCGAGGCCTCGGCGCTGCGCGAGGGGCGGGTGAAGCTGCGCGAGGGCCTCGCCTCCGCCGCCGCAGCGCTCGTCACGCTGTCGAGCGGCGGCAGCACCGGGCGAGAGGGGCCGGTGGTGCATCTCTCCGCAGTGCTGTCGAGTTGGGTGGCGGACCGGTGGAAGAGCACCGGGCTGGAGGCGCGCGACCTGCTGGGCTGCGCCGTGGCCGCGGCGGTCTCGGCGAGCTTCAACGCGCCGATCGCCGGCGCGCTCTTCGCGCTGGAAGTGGTGCTGCGGCACTACGCGGTGCACGCCTTCGCGCCCATCGTGATCGCCTCGGTGGCGGGCGCAGTGGTCAGCCGCATCCATATGGGCGACGTCGCCGAATTCGCCCTGCCGCCGCAGACGGTCGAGTTCTATGCGGTGCTGCCGGCCTTCGTGCTGCTCGGCGCGGTATGCGGGCTGGCGGCGGTGGCGATGATCCGGGCGATGTTTTTCGCCGAGGAACTCGGCGACCGTTTGCAGGCGCGCTGGAAGCTGAGCCTGATGCGGCGCGCGGCGCTGGCCGGCGCGCTGCTGGGCCTGACGGCGACGATGTTTCCGTTCGTGATCGGCGTCGGCTACGAGACCACCTCGCGCGCGCTGACGGGCGGGCTCGACCTGTGGGCCTGCCTGCTCTTCGCCGTCGTGAAGATCTGGGCGGTGGCGACGACATGGGGCGGGCGGATGGGCGGCGGCGTGTTCTCGCCCTCGCTGATGCTGGGCGCGCTCGTGGGCGGGGCGTTCGGCGCCGGCGTCGATCTGATCGTCCCGGGGCCCGCGGGGGCGCAGGGGCTCTATGCTCTGGCGGGGATGGGGGCGGTGGCGGCGGCGGTGCTCGGCGCGCCGATCTCGACCACGCTGATCGTGTTCGAGCTGACCGGCGACTTCCAGGCCGCCATCGCAGTGATGGTGGCCGTGTCGGTGGCGACGGTCGTGGCGCACCGCTTCGTGCGCAAGAGCTTCTTCCTGACGCAGCTAGCGCGCGCGGGGGTGAACCTGATCTCCGGGCCGCTGGGCTTTCTGTCTGGCACGCTGCGGGTGAAGCGGCTGATGCGCGTGCGCGGCTCGGAGGACGGCGCGTCCGACACCGCCTGTCAGGCGCTGATCGACCAGGGGGCGTATCTGGAATCCGACGAGACCCTGCGCCACGCGCTGCCGATGCTCGACCGGCTCAAGGGCCCGTTCCTGCCGGTGGTCGAGACCAACGCCGAGGGCCGCAAGGAGCTGATCGGCGCCCTCTACCACCTCGACGCGCTGCGGGCGGTCAACCGCCTGCTCGAGGAGACGCACCGCGAGGAGCATTCCTGACCGCGCGTCCCGGCTGAGGCTGGACCCCGCGCCGCTCTCATGCAAATACTACATCTATGGCTGACGACACGCTCGACGACGATATCCCGGGCGGCGCCCCCGATGCGGTGAGCGCCGAGCCGCTCTCCCGCGCGCTGGGCGAGCGCTATCTGCAATACGCGCTCTCCACCATCATGCACCGCGCGCTGCCCGACGCGCGCGACGGCCTCAAGCCGGTGCATCGCCGCCTGCTCTACGCGATGCGCCAGCTGCGGCTCGACCCCGGTTCCGGCTTCAAGAAATCCGCCCGCGTCGTCGGCGACGTGATCGGCAAGTATCATCCGCATGGCGAGCTGTCGGTCTATGACGCGCTGGTGCGCGCGGCGCAGGATTTCTCCCTGCGCTATCCGCTGATCGACGGGCAGGGCAATTTCGGCAACATCGACGGCGACAACGCCGCCGCCCAGCGCTACACCGAAGCGCGCCTCACGCCGGTCGGCCAGGCGCTGCTCGACGGGCTCGACGAGGACGCAGTCGATCTGCGCCCCACTTACGACGGCTCGGAGATCGAGCCGGTGGTGCTGCCCGGCGCCTTCCCCAACCTGCTCGCCAACGGCGCGTCCGGCATCGCCGTCGGCATGGCGACCTCGATCCCGCCGCACAATGCGGGCGAGCTGTGCGCGGCGCTGCAGCGCCTGATCGCCGAGCCGCAGGCGTCGGACGAGGAGATCGCGGCGCTGGTCCCGGGCCCCGATTTCCCCACGGGCGGCGTGCTGGTGGAGCCGCGCGAGAGCGTGCTGCGCGCCTACGCCACCGGGCGCGGCGGCTTCCGGCTGCGCGCGCGCTGGGAGACGGAGGATCTCGGGCGCGGCATGTGGCGCGTCGTCGTCACGGAAATCCCGTATCAGGTGCAGAAATCCAAGCTGATCGAGCGCCTCGCCGAGCTGATCGCCGAGCGCAAGGCGCCGCTGCTCGCCGATGTGCGCGACGAATCCGCCGAGGACGTGCGCATCGTGCTGGAGCCGCGCGCCCGCACGGTGGAGCCGGCGGTGCTGATGGAGAGCCTGTTCCGCCTCTGCGACCTCGAAACCCGCTTTCCGCTCAACATGAACGCGCTGATCGACGGGCGCACGCCCAAGGTCTGCTCCCTGCGCGAGTTGCTGCTCGCCTTCCTGCGCCACCGCCGCGAGGTGCTTCAGCGCCGCTCCCGCCACCGGCTCGAGAAGATCGCCGCCCGCCTCGAAGTGCTGGAAGGCTACATCGTCGCCTTCCTCAACCTCGACCGCGTGATCGAGATCATCCGCACCGAGGACGAGCCCAAGCCGGTTATGATGGCCGAATTCGGCCTCACCGACACGCAGGCCGAAGCGATCCTCAACATGCGCCTGCGCTCGCTCCGCCGCCTCGAGGAAA
This sequence comes from Rubrimonas sp., assembly GCF_036788415.1. Lineage (NCBI taxonomy): Bacteria > Pseudomonadati > Pseudomonadota > Alphaproteobacteria > Rhodobacterales > Paracoccaceae > Rubrimonas > Rubrimonas sp. Next base: position 98,189 of record NZ_DAIQNN010000001.1, read on the forward strand.
TGGCGCTGCGCCGCGAGCGCGACGCGCTCGTCAAGGAGCAAAAGGGCCTCACCGCGCTGCTCGGCTCCGAGGCGAAGCAGTGGGCGCGCATCTCCGAGGAAATCGCCGAGATCGACCGCCGCTTCGGGCGCGACGCCCCCGGCGGCGCTCGCCGCACCGCCATCGCCGAAGCCCCCGAAATCGAGGATGCGCCGATCGAGGCGCTGATCGAGCGGGAGCCGATCACCGTGATCTGCTCGAAACAGGGCTGGATCCGCGCCATGAAGGGCCACCAGCCGCTCGACGCGGAGGTGAAGTTCAAGGACGGCGACGGCCCGCGCTACGGTTTCCACGCCGAGACGACCGACAAGCTGCTGCTGCTCTCCAGCTCAGGGCGCGCCTTCACGCTGGGCGCCGACCGCCTGCCCGGCGGGCGCGGCATGGGCGAGCCGTTGCGGCTGATGATCGACCTGCCCAACGAGGACGAGATCGTCGCCCTGTTCCGCCATGCGCCGGGGGCGAAGCGCCTGCTCGCCTCCAGCGCCGGCGACGGCTTCGTCGCCGCGGAAACCGAGATGCTGGCCCAGACCCGCGCCGGCAAGCAGGTGCTCAATCTCGCGCCGGGCGCCTCGGTCGCGGTCTGCGCGCCGGTCTCCGGCGACGCGGTGGCGGTGGTCGGCGACAACCGCAAGCTTCTTGTGTTCGGGCTCGACGAATTGCCCGAGCTCGGCCGCGGCAAGGGCGTGCGGCTTCAGAAATACAAGGATGGCGGGCTGTCGGACGCCGTCGTGTTCTGGAAGGGCGAGGGCCTGATCTGGCGCGACCCAGCGGGCCGCACCCGCACGGTGGCCGGCGCCGAACTCGCCGAATATCTCGGCAAGCGCGCCACCGCCGGGCGGATGGCGCCGCGCGGCTTCCCCCGCGGCAACCGCTTCGCCTGAAGGGCGGGGCGCGGGCTCAGGGAGCCGTGCGCCCGAAGAGCTGCGGGCGGCGCTGCGCCCAAGGGGCGGCCTCCTCGATCTGCGCGCAGAGCGCCATCAGGGCCGCATCCGCGCCGAATCGCGCGGCGATCTGCACGCCCACCGGCAGGCCTTCGGCGCTCGTCCCCAGCGGGAGCGACGCCGCCGGCTGGCCCGAGGCGTTCGCGGCGACCGTGAAGGGCGAATAGGCGAAGACGCCCTCGGGTCCAGTGCGGTAGGCGGCGAAATCGTCGACGGCCGAATGCGCGAAGCGCCCGACGAGGGCCGGCGGCTCGGCCAGCGTCGCGGTCAGCAGCATGTCGAAGCCCTCGAAGAACGCCGCCGTGGCGCGCCCGAAGGCGTGGACCGTCTCGACCGCCTCCAGATAGTCGGCGCCGCCCAGCCCCGCCGCCATGCGCAGCGCGGCATGCGCCGCGGGCTCCAGATCGTCCGGGCGCAAGGGCCGGGCGCGCTTCGCCAGCGCCTGCCGCACCCACAAGGTCGTGCCGCAGGCGACGATGCGGGTCCAGGCCGCCATGAGCCCGTCGAGATCGGCCTGCGGGCGGGCCTCTTCGACGCGATGGCCGAGGCGTTCGAGCAGCGCCGCCGTCTCGCGCACGGCGCGGGCGCAGTCGGGGTGGATCGGGGCGCCGGAGGGGGCGTCGTCGTGGAAGGCGACGCGCAGGCCGCGCGGCCTCGTTCGGATCGCGTCGAGAAAGGTTCCCTCCATCGGCGGCGGCCAGTAGGGGGCGCCGAGGTCCGGCCCGCACACCGCGTCGAGCAGCGCCGCCTGATCGCGCGCCGAGCGGGTGAGAAACCCCTCGATGGCCATCCCCGCCCAGCCTTCCCCCGCATAGGGACCGTCCGGCGCCCGCGCGCGCGTCGTCTTGAAGCCGAACAGGCCGCAATTGGAGGCCGGGATGCGGATCGACCCGCCGCCGTCCGAGGCATGCGCCGCCGGGACGATCCCCGCCGCCACCGCCGCCCCGGCGCCGCCGGACGAGCCGCCGGGCGTGCGCGCGAGGTCCCACGGATTGCGCGTCGGGCCGCCATAGACCGCCGACTCCGTCACCGGGCCGACCCCGCCTTCGGGCGCTGTGGTGCGCCCGAAGACGACGAGCCCCGCCGCCCGCAGCCGCGCGACCAGCGCGCTGTCCACCGGGTAGCGCGTGTCCGCCAGCAATCGCGAGCCGTTGTTCGCAGGGAAGTCCGCCGCCTCGCCGCCTAGGTCCTTCAGAAGGAACGGAACGCCTCGCAGCGGCCCCGCCGGCGGACCCGCGGCGATCGCCGCGCGGGCCGTCTCGGGGCGGAGCATCGTCAGCGCGTTGAGCGCGGGGTTCAGCGCCTCGGCCCGCGCCAGCGCCTCCTCCAGCAGCTCCGAGGGCGAGACATCGCCGCGCCCGACCGCGGCGGCGAGGCCGGTCGCGTCCTCGGCGTCGTAGAGCGCGGCGACGGACAACGGCGCGGCGTCAGTCGGGGATCGGCGCGGTCAGCGTCAGCGCCTTCATCGCGTCGCCCATCGCGTTGGGCGCGAAGGACGCCTCGAAGATCTTCGCGACTTCGCCGCTGCGGTACATATGGCTGAGTTCGCTGTCCACCGCGGCGCGGAAGGCATGGTCGCCGAGCGGCAGCGCCAGCGCCTGCGGCTCGATGGTCAGGATGTCGGAGGAGATGGCGAGCTCGCTGCGCCGCTCGGAGCCGGCGAGCAGCCCCATCAGGATCGACTGGTCGGCGAAATAGGCGCGCACGACGCCGCCGAGCAGGTCGGTCAGTCCGTCGCCATGATCGTTCAAAGTCACCACTTCGGCCTCCATGCCGAGCTTGGCGAGCGTCGCGCGCAGGCCGGTCTCGGTGGTGGTGCCGGCCCGCACGCCGATGCGCGCGCCGGCGAGCCCCTTGAAGTCGGTGATCCCGTCGCGGCGCATGATCACCGTCGCGCCGTCGATGAAGACCGGGATCGAGAAATCCACCGTCGCGCGGCGCGAGATCGTCTCGGAGGCTGCGCCGCAGAGCAGGTCGATCCGGCCCTCGGCGACGGCGTCGAAACGGTTCGTCGCGTCGACTTCGACGGCGCGCAGGGTCAGCTCGCGCCCCAGCCGCGCCGCGAGCCGTTCGGCGAGCCGTTCGCAGACCGCGACCGTGTAGCCTGCGGGCTTTCCGTCGCGCAGATGGGATAGGGGGGCCGCGTCGGCGCGCACGCCGATGCGCAGCTCGCCGGTCTCGGCGAGGCGATCGAGCGTCTGGGCGTGGACGGAGGCCGCGAGCGCGCAGAGCGCGGCGGCGAAGGCGAGAGGGCGCATCATGGTGTGCCTCATTGGTGGGCGTCTCCGATGGCGGACAGGGCGCGTCGCCCCGGCACCCTAGCGCGCCGCGCGGCGCAGGTCAGCCCGTCCGCAGCATCTCGAGCGCGGCGCGGATCGCCGGCGGGATGTCCACGGGCTGCGAGGTCTCGCGCGCGACATAGACGTGTACGAAATGGCCTTTCGCCGCCGTCGTCGGATCGTCGTTGCGGAAGAGCCCGATCTCGTAGCGCGCCGAGCTGCGCCCGACATGGGCGACGCGCAGGCCCGCGTGGATCGCGTCGGGAAAGCCCGCCTGCGCGAAATAGGCGCAGCCGGTTTCGACCACGAGGCCGATCACCGGGCTCGTCGCGGGGTCGAGCCCGCCATGGCGGATCAGATGCAGCGCCACGGCGGTGTCGAAGAAGCTGTAATAGACGACGTTGTTGAGATGGGCGTAGGCGTCGTTGTCCATCCAGCGCGTCGGGATGAGGTGGAAGGCGCGATAGGCGGCGCGGGGCTCGGGGGTCGGTCGCTGCGCCGCCATGTCGTCGCTCCTCAGTCCTTCAGCGCGTCCTCCGCCGGGACATAGCCGAGGCCCTGCGCCTGCGCCACGGGTTCGCAGGTGATCTTCCCGTCCCACACGTTGAGCCCCGCGCGCAGATGCGCGTCGTCGCGCAGCGCCCGCCGCCACCCCTTGTCGGCGAGCGCCAGCGCGAAAGGCAGCGTCACGGCGTTCAGCGCGTAGGTCGAGGTGCGCGCGACGCCGCCGGGCATGTTGGCGACGCAGTAATGCACGATCCCGTCCACCACATAGGTCGGCTCGGCGTGGGTGGTGGGGCGCGAGGTCTCGAAGCAGCCGCCCTGGTCGATGGCGACGTCGACCAGCACCGCGCCCGGCTTCATCGCGGACAGCATCGCGCGGGTCACGAGCTTGGGGGCGGCGGCGCCGGGGATCAGCACCGCGCCGATCACGAGGTCGGCTTCGGCGACGCACTCCGCGAGGTTGGCGCGGTTGGAGAAGCGGGTGGCCGCGCGCGCCTCGAAATGCGTCGAGAGCCGCTCGAGCGCCTCGGGGCTGCGGTCGAGGATGGTCACGTCGGCGCCGAGGCCCACCGCCATCTGCGCGGCGTTGAAGCCCACCACCCCGCCGCCGATCACCGCGACTTTCGCCGGCGCGACGCCCGGCACGCCGCCGAGCAGCACGCCGCGACCGCCCTGCGCCTTCTCGAGCGCATGCGCGCCGGCCTGCACGCTCATGCGGCCCGCGACCTGGCTCATCGGCTTGAGCAGCGGGAGCCCACCGAAACGGTCGGTGACCGTCTCGTAGGCGATGCAGACGGCGCCCGAGGCCGTCAGCTCGCGCGTCTGTTCGGGGTCGGGCGCGAGGTGGAGATAGGTGAAGAGGATCTGGCCGGGCCGCAGCATGGCGCGCTCGGGGGCGAGCGGCTCCTTGACCTTCACGACCATCTCGGCCTGGGCGAACAGCTCCGCCGGCGTCTCGACGATGCGCGCGCCGGCGGCGCGATAGGCGTCGTCGGTCTCCCCGATGCCCGCGCCGGCGCCGGTCTCGATCAGCACGTCATGGCCATGCGCGGCGAGCTCGCCCGCGCTCTGCGGCGTCAGGCCGACGCGGTATTCGTGAGTCTTGGTCTCTTTCGGCGATCCGATGCGCATCGCGGCGTCCTCCCCTGTCGGCGTTCGCGGAGCATGCCCCGACTCGGCTCGGAAAAAATCCCGAAGACGAGCCGCGTATTTCGGGCTACGGGATGACGTTCGACAAAGCAGGCTGTTTTCGGGACCAAATTCGATGGATGAGGCGGACCTGCGAATTCTCGCCGCATTGCAGCGCGATGCGCGGCTGTCGGTGGCCGAGCTCGCCGAGCATGTCTCGCTGTCGCCTTCGGCCTGTCATCGCCGCGTGAAGCTGCTGGAGCAATCCGGGGCGATCGCCGGCTACGGGGCGCGGATCGACCGCGACGCGGTGGGTTTGAGCCTCGACGTCTTCGTCGAGATCACTCTGCGCGAGCAGACCGAGGCGGCGATGCTCGGCTTCGAGGCGGCGGTGCGGCTGTGCGAGGACATCCTCGAATGTCATCTGACCACCGGCGACGCCGACTACGCCTTGCGGGTCGCCGCGCGCGACATGGAGGATTTCGAGCGCATCCACCGCACCCGCCTCGCGCGGTTGCCGGGGGTGAGCCGGATGCGCACGAGCTTCGCGCTGCGCGCCGTCAAGTCGTGGTCGGGATTGCCGGTGCGTAGGAGGTGACGGGCGACGTCGGGCGGCGCGACCTCGCGCCCCGTTGGCGCCGCCGGCGCGCGCGCGATGATCGCGCCGCCCGCCAGGAGACTTCCGATGACCCGAGCCTACGCCCCGTTCCCCGCCTGCCGCCCCCGCCGCCTGCGCCAGGCGCGCTGGGCGCGCGATCTGGTCCGCGAGACCGAACTCACCGTGCGCGACCTGATCTGGCCGATCTTCGTCGTCGAGGGCGAGGACCGCGCCGAGCCGGTCGCCTCGATGCCGGGCGTCGCGCGTCTCAGCGTGGACCGCGCGGTGAAGGCGGTGGAGGAAGCCGCGAAACTCGGCATCCCCGCCATCGAGATCTTTCCCAACACCGAGGAGCGCCTCAAGACCACGTCCTGCGAGGAGGCGTGGAACCCCGACAACCTCGTCTGCCGCGCCACCCGCGCGATCAAGAAGGCGGTTCCCGAGATCGGCGTGATGCTCGACGTGGCGCTCGACCCCTACAACGCCGACGGCCATGACGGGCTGGTGCGGAACGGGCGCATCCTCAACGACGAGACGCTGGAATGCCTCGTGCGCCAGACGCTGGCGCAGGCCGAGGCGGGCGCCGACATCCTCGGGCCCTCCGACATGATGGACGGGCGCGTCGCGGCGATGCGCGGCGCGCTCGAGGGGGCGGGCTTTCACGACGTGACGATCATGTCCTACGCCGCAAAATACGCCTCCTGCTTCTTCAGCCCGTTCCGCGACGCGGTGGGCTCGGGCGGCGCGCTGAAGGGCGACAAGCAGACCTATCAGATGGACCCCGGCAACACCGACGAGGCGCTGCGCGAAACGGCGATGGACCTCGCCGAAGGCGCCGACATGGTGATGGTCAAGCCGGGGATGCCCTATCTCGACATCGTCTCCCGGGTGAAGCGCGAATTCGGGGCGCCGGTCTTCGCCTATCAGGTGTCGGGCGAATACGCGATGATCAAGGCGGCGGCGCTCAACGGCTGGCTCGACGGCGAGCGCGCGATGATGGAGAGCCTGCGCGCCTTCAAGCGCGCCGGTTGCGACGGGGTGCTGACCTATTTCGCGCCGGAGGCGGCGAGGCTGCTGCGCGGCTGAACCCCCGCCCCGGTCAGCGTTGCGCGCGCAACGCGTCGATTCTGGCGCGGCGCCGCGCAGCCGAGCGTTCGAGCATGGTCAGACCCGCCGCCGCGTCGTCGAGCGCCGTTTCCGAGGTCGCGTGCGACGCGACGTCCTCGACGATTTCGATCGCGCGCAGCGCAAGCGCCACCTGCATGCCGATCGCCAGACATGGCCGGTCGTGCGAGATCAGTTCCGATTGATGCTGGACGGACAGTGTCATGAGCGCCTTCCTGCCATGGGTGCGGCGATGCGGGACCGCTCCGTCGCGCGGAGCGTCGCTTCCCGCCGTCTGTTTGCATCGGGCTCACTTGCGGCCCATGCCGCGCGCGCGCAACCCCGCTTCGCGCATGCGTGATATTCTGCAACAGCATGGCCGCACGAGGCCCCACCAGATGTCGCGTATCGGCGCGCGCTCTACCCAAGCGGTCGCGGCTCGCCTATGGTGGTTGGGGTTGGGGCTGATCGGGGACCGGCATGCGCTGTCCGTTCTGCGGCAATGTCGACACGCAGGTGAAGGATTCGCGGCCCGCCGAGGATCACGTCGCGATCCGCCGCCGCCGCTTCTGCCCGGCCTGCGGCGGTCGCTTCACCACCTATGAGCGCGTGCAGCTGCGCGATCTGGTGGTGCTCAAGCGCTCGGGGCGGCGCGAGGATTTCGACCGCGACAAGCTCGCCCGCTCGATCCGCATCGCGCTCCAGAAACGCCCCGTCGAGCCCGAGCGCGTCGAGCAGATGATCTCAGGCATCGTGCGCAGGCTGGAGAGCACCGGCGACACCGACATCGCGTCGGAGACCATCGGCGCCATCGTGATGGAGACGCTGGCGCGCATCGACACCGTCGCCTATGTGCGCTTCGCCAGCGTCTACAAGAACTTCCAGGAGGCCGGCGATTTCGAGGAGTTCGTCGCCGAACTCCGCCCCCACGCCGCCGACCCGTCCCGCCCGCCCGAAGACTGACCCCTGCCCGGGAAGCCGCCGATGAACGCCGCGACCGCCGAGGAGGACCTCGCCCGGATGCGCGACGCGCTGGGTCTGGCGCGGCGCGGGCTCGGGACGACCTGGCCGAATCCGTCGGTCGGGTGCGTGATCGCGCGCGACGGCGCGACGCTCGGGCGCGGGGCGACCCAACCAGGCGGGCGCCCGCATGCCGAGCAGGTCGCGCTGGCGCAGGCGCGCGCGCGCTACGGCGCGGAGGCGCTGCGCGGGGCGACGGCTTGGGTCTCGCTCGAGCCCTGCGCCCATCACGGCCGCACCCCGCCCTGCGCCGACGCGCTCGCGAAATCCGGGATCGCGCGGGTCGTGTCGACCGTCGAGGACCCCGATCCGCGGGTGCGCGGCCGCGGCTTCGCGGCGCTGCGCGCTGCGGGGGTGGCGGTGGAGACGGGCATCTGCGCCGACGAGGCGCGGCGGCTGAACGAGGGGTTCCTGCTGCGGTTGGCCGAGGGGCGCCCGCATGCGACGCTGAAGCTCGCCGCGAGCCTCGACGGGCGGATCGCGCACGAGACGGGAGAGAGCCGCTGGATCACCGGGCCGCAGGCGCGCGCGCGGGTGCATCTGATGCGCGCGCGCGCCGACGCGGTGCTGATCGGCGCCGGCGCCGCGCGCGAGGACGATCCGATGCTCGACGTCCGGCTGCCGGGCCTGGAAGGCCGTCGCCCGGTGCGGGTCGTCGCCGATGGCGGGCTGAGCCTGTCGCTGATGTCGCGGCTCGCGCGCAGCGCCGGCGACGCGCCGCTCTGGCTGCTTCACCGCCCCGGCGTCGATCCCGCGCGCCGCGCGGCGCTCGCCGGCCTCGGCGCGCGCCCGGTCGAAATCGCCGCCGCGCGATCCGGCGAGATCGACATGGCGGCCGCTCTGACGTTTCTCGGCGGCGAGGGGCTGACGCGGCTGATCTGCGAGGGCGGCGGGCGGATCGCGGCGGCGCTGCTGCGCGCGGGCCTCGTCGACGAGATCGCGTGGTTCTCCGCCGGCGTCGCCATCGGCGCCGAGGGCCTGCCCGCCGTGGCGCATCTGGCGCTTCCCGACCTCGCCGCCGCGCCCCGCTTCGCGCTCGACCGCGTCGAGACGCTCGGCGAGGACGTGCTCAGCCTGTGGCGGCCCCGGACGGAAGCTTGAGCAGCCGCGCCAGCGCCGCGTCGAGCAGCGCGTCGGGCGCGCGCATCAGGCGCGGGCCGGCGGTGTAGAGCAGCGACATCTCGACGGCGCAGCCGGGATGGAGGCGGCGCAGCGCCTCGCGATAGGCGGCGAGCTGGCGCAGATAGGGCTCGGGGATCGCCTCGGGCGCGTCGGGCGGCGCGGCGTCGGTCTTGAAGTCGACGGCGCGCAGGCGCTTCGCATCCACGGCCAGCCGGTCGATCCGTCCGGCGATGCGCGCGCCGGCCAGATCGAGCGCGACGGCGATTTCGGCCAGCGCGCCGTCGGCGAAGAAGGGCGCGGCCTCCGGCGCCGCCATCGCGCGCGCCGCCTCCCCCGTCATTTCCGCGCGCTGCGCCGCGTCGGCCCAGGGGGCGCGGGCGCGCAGGAGGCGATCCGCGAGGGCCGGGCGCATCTCGGGCGGGGCGTCCGGCAGATGTTCGAGCAGGGCGTGGATCGCCTCGCCGCGCAGCCGCGCCGGCTCTGCCCCCGTTCCCGATCCGACCGTCCCCGATCCGACCGTCCCCGATCCGCCGGCGCCCGCGTCGCCCCCCAGCGCGCTCGCGGCGCGCCGGGGCGGCTCGGAGGGCGGAGGGGGCGGGGGCCTCCTCGCCCAGTTCGGAACGCGCGAGGGCGGCGCCGCTGCGTCTTCGGCGCGCCGTGGACGCTCGGTCGCGACGCCGACGTCCTCGACGCGCAGCATCCGCGCATCCTCCGGGAAACCCACAGGAGCCGCGACCTCGACCGCAGGCGCGGCGCGCATGCCGGCTTCGACGAGGCTGCGCCAGGTCTCCGCCTCGCCTTGCGCGCCGGCGCCGCAGACGATCAGCCAGTTCTGCGCCCGCGTCATCGCCACATAGAGAAGCCGCCGCGATTCCGCCCGCTCCAGCGCCTTCGCGGCCTCCTTGGCGCCTTGCAACGCATCCGGCGCCTCGCCCTCGGCGGCGGACCATGCGGGCAGCGGGCCGCCTTCCGCCTCCATCGCGACGATGGCGCGGGCGCGGCCGCCCTTGGCGCTCATCGAATCGGGCAGGATCACCACCGGCGCTTCGAGCCCTTTGGCGCCGTGCACGGTCATCACCCTGATCTCGCCTGCGGTCTTGTCGAATTCGCGCTTGATCGAGACCTCCGAGCGCGCGAGCCAGTCGAGAAACCCCTCCAGCGTCGGGATGCGGCCCTGTTCGTAGGCGAGCGCCTGGGCGAGGAACTCGTCGATCGCGTCCTCCGCCTCGACGCCGAGCCGCGCCAGCAGCCGCGCCCGCCCGCGCCCCTGCCCGGGGCCGGCGCCGAGCGCCGCTTCGAAGAACTCGTAGGGGCGCGCGAAATCGGCGTCGGCCATGGCGCGCTCGATCAGGCCGACGGCTTCCGGGTGGCGGTCGCGCGCGCCGCGCAGCGCGTCCCAGAGCCGCCCCTCGCGGCCATGCGCGAGCGCGAACAGGTCGTCCTCCGACAGCCCGCAGAGCGGCGAGCGCAGCAGCGCCGCGAGGCTGAGATCGTCCGCCGGCGTCAGCGCGACGCGGGCGAGCGCCATCAGGTCGCGCACCGCAAGCTCTTCGGCGACCTTGATCCGGTCGGCGCCCGCGACCGGCTGGCCGAGCGCCTTCAGCCGGCGCACCAGCTCCGCCGCCAGCTTGTCGCGCCGGCGCACCAGCACCATGACGTCGCCGGGCGCGACCGGGCGGCCCGCCCCGGGCAGAGGCTCGCCCTCGCGCAGCCAGCGGGCGATCTGCCCCGCGAGCAGGCCGGCGAGGCGGAGTTTCGGGTCGGTCGGCGGGGGCGCGTCGAGCGGCGCGTCCCAGGGCGGCGGGTCGTCGGGCTTCACGGGCTCGACCAGCGGCCACAGGTCGACGCGCCCCGCCAGATCGCGCTTGGCCGCGACGTGCATTGGCGCGAGCCCGTCGGCGCTCAACCCCTCGGGCGCGGCGTCGAAAGTGCGGTCCACGACGCGCAGGATCGCGGGCGCCGAGCGGAAGGAGGTGCGCAGCGTGGCCTCGGTCAGCGCGCCGCCCATGCGCGCGGCGAAGAAGCCGCGCTCGGCGCCGAAGCGGCGGGGATCGGCGCCCTGGAAGGAGTAGATCGATTGCTTCTCGTCGCCGACGACGAAGAGGGTCCGCGCTCTGCCCTCGCCCTCTCCGGCATGGGTCTCGGCGGCGAGCGCGCGGATCGTCTCCCATTGCGCGGGCGCGGTGTCCTGCGCCTCGTCCACCAGAATGTGGTCGATCCCGCCGTCGAGCTTGTAGAGCGCCCAGGCCGCCGCGTCGGCGGTCGCGAGCAGCCGCCGGGCGCCCTCGATCAGATCGTCGTAGTCGAGCGCGCCCCGCCGGCGCTTCTCGGCCTCGTAGGCGGCGAGGAAGGCGGCGCCGAACCTCCCCAGCGCTTCGGCGCGGCGTGCGGCGGCGATGGCGAGGGCGCGCGCGCGACGCGGCTCGAAGCGTTCCGACAGCGCGATCAGCAGCGGGCGGACCCATGGATGCGCCGCGTCGGCGGATTTGGTGGGAACCTTGGCCCAGTCGCGCGGCGCACCTGCGCCCACCTGCAGCGCCTTTGCGAGCGCCGCGCCCAGCGCCTCCGCCTCGGCGCCGGCGTCGCGGAGGGCGAACGCCTCGCAGAGCGGCGCGCCGATCCAGCGATCATTGCGCGATCCCGCGGCGAGGAGCGCCGCCGCCCGCCGCAGCGCCGCGATATCGAGCCCGTCGAACAGCCCCGCCATCGGGTCCGGGTCGTCGAGATCGGCTTCGGCGAGCCCGAAGGACGCGGCGATGCGGGCGCGATCGGGCGGGGCGCGGAACAGGGCGCGGCGCGACAGGATTTCGCCGATCAGCGCGTCCATCCCCTCCTCGGCCAGATGCGCCGCCGCCGCGTCGAAAGCGCCGTCCGCGCCCGCTTCCGCCGCCTCGGCGAGGCGGTCGCGGGCCTGCATCGCCAGATCGTCCGCCGCCGCCTCGTCGAGGACCGCGAAGTCGGGCGAGACGCCCGCCTCCAGCGGAAAGCGCCGCAGCGCCGCGTCGCAGAAGGCGTGGATGGTCTGGATGCGCAGGCCCCCCGGCGTCTCCAGCGCCTTGGCGAAGAGGCGGCGCGCCTGCGCCAGATCGGCGCCTTTGGGCGCCGCGCCGCCGGTCAGGACGGCGAGCGCTTCGCGCAGATCGGCCTCCTCCATCAGCGCCCAGCGGCCCAGCATGGCGGTCAGACGGTCCGACATCTCGGCGGCGGCGGCGCGGGTGTAGGTGAGGCAGAGGATGCGCGCGGGGTCGGCGCCGGCCAGCATCAGCCGCGCCACCCGCTCGGTCAGCACGCGCGTCTTGCCGGAGCCGGCGTTGGCCGAGACCCATGCGCTGGTCGCGGGGTCGGCGGCGCGGCGCTGCTGCCTCGATGCGTCGGCGAGGACCGCGGCGAGGTCGGGATCGGCGGTCATCGGTCCTCTCCGTCGCGCCATTCGCCGAGCCGGGAGAGGTGGTCGTAATCGCCGGCGTGCTTGAGCATCAGCGGGCGGGCGCGCGGCTGATAGGCGGTCTTGGGGTCGTCATAGGCGTCGATCAGGCGCATCAGCCCGGTCCACGCCTCGGCGGCGAGCGCCGCCGGATCGTCCTTCACGCGCGTCTCGCCGCCCGCGCCCTTGCCGCCGCCGATCGAGAGATGGGCGAGGCGGGCGACCGGGGCGGGGTCGAGCCCCTCGAAGCCCCCGGCCTCGGCGATGGCGGCCTCGAGCGGCATCTGCTTGGCGAACTGCGCGATCTGGGCGTCGGTCGGGATCGCGCCGGTCTTGTAGTCGTAGAGCGCGAGCCGCCCGTCGCCGAGCAGGTCGATCCGGTCGGCGCGGGCCGTGAGGGCGAAGCGGCGCGCGGCGTCCTCGCGCAGGCCGGTGCGTTCGACGGCGAGGATGCGGCCCTCGGCGGCGCGCGCGCCCTCCTCGCGCAGGAACAGCGGCGCGAGGCGGGCGATGCGCGCGCGCCAGAGCCTGCGCAGCGCGGGCGGCGCGGCCTCGTCGCGCAGCGCCTCCGCGACGGCCTGCGTCAGCGCCGCCTCGGGCGGGGCGCCCGCCATCCGCACCTCGCCGAAGCGGGCGAAAGCGGCGTGCAGGGCGACGCCGCGGTCGCGCGCGTCGAGGCGGCGGCCCACCGGGTCGAGCGGCTTCAGCCCCAGAACCTTGCGCGCGTAGATCGCGTAAGGGTCGCGGATCAGCGTCTCGACCTGCGTCGCCGACAGTTGGCGGGGGCGCGCGGCGACCGGCGGGTGCGGGCGCGGGCGAGGTTCGGGGGCGGGCGGGCCGTCGGGCCGCTCCAGCGCGTCGATGGGGGCGAGCAGCGCCGCGCCGCGCGCGCGCATCCCGTCGAGCGCGTCGGGCGCGGCGCCCCCCAGCAGCGTCGTCAGCCTCTGAAGGAAGCGCGAGGGCGTCGCCGGCGCGCCGCCTTCTCGGAGCGCCCGGCTTAGGATGACGTCGGGCGCGCAGGCGCCTTGCAGGAAGTCGTGCGCGGCGAGCCCGACCGAGCGTTCCGGCGGCGGCAGGCCGAGGCGCGCGCGCATCGGGCGGCTCAGCCATGGGTCGGGCGCAGGCGACGCCGGCCACGCGCCTTCGTTCAGCCCGCCGAGCAGGATCAGATCGGCGCTCTGGGTCCGCGCCTCGAGCGGCCCCCAGATGGCGATGCGCGGATCGGGCAGATAGGCCTCCTCGCGCGCCTCGCCGGTCAGGCAGGCGGCGAACAGGGCGGGATAATCGGCGGCGGGGCAGGGGCCGAACAGCTCCGCCGCCTCGGCGAAGCCCTGCGCCGCCGCGCGCGTCGCCTCGCCGGCCTCGCGCGCCCAGAGCTCGGGGCCGGCCAGCGCCTCGGCGAGGGCGAGGTGCAGGGCGGCGCGGTCGGCCAGCGCCTCGGGCGCGTCCGCCCCCAGCCGCTCCAGCGCGTCGAAGACCGGGTCGAGCGCCTCGGCGCCGACCTCGCGCGCGGCGGCGCGGCAGGCGGCGGCGCTGTCGAGGCCCGGGCGCGCGCGCAGCGCCTTCAGCTCGAAGCGGCGCGCGGCGCGCAGATGCGCCCGGCGGCCCTCGCCCGCGGCGGCGAGCGGGTGCTTCAGAAGCGCCAGCAGGCTCACCGCGTCGAAGGGCGCGCAGGCGCAGTCGGCCAGCAGCTTGAGAAACATCGCCGGCGGCGTCAGCGCCAGCGGGCGGCCGCCGCTGTCGTCGGGGCGCAGGCCCCAACGCGCGAGCGCCGCCGTGACGCGCCGCGACAGCGCCCGGTCGGGCGTGATCAGCGCGACGCGTCGGCCCGGCGCCTCCAGCGCGCGCCGGATCGCGAGCGCGAGCGCCAGCGCTTCGCGGCGCGGGTCCGCCGCCTCGATCAGCGTGAGGCCCTGCGTCGCGGCCTCGGCCTCGGCGGCGAGGGCGGGGCGGGCGTCGAGCCAGCCGTCGGTCGCGGGCGCCGGGCGCAGCGCCTGACCGAGCAGCCGGCGGCGCGGCGCGGTCGCCGGATCCGGCGCGACCCAGGGCGCGGGGTCGGACGGGCCGAGGCCGAGCGCCTCGATCAGCCGGCGGATGCCGGCGTAAGGGTGCTGCTCGTCGATCCCGTCCCAGCTGTCGGCGGCGATGTCTGGGTCGTAGCCGGGCAGCACCACCGCGCCCTGCGGCGCCCGCGCGATCGCCTGCAGCAGCAGCGCCGTCGTTCCCACCGACCCGGTCGACCCGGCGGCGATCATCGGGGCCGCGGGCGGCGCTTCGGCCCAGCGCGCGACGAGGGCCAGCACGGCGCGTCGCCGCCGCGCCTCGGGGTCGAGCGCGCCGTCCTCCTGCTGCGCGAGGATCGCCGGCCAGTGCGCGCGCACGATCTCCAGAAAGGCGAGCGTCGCGTCCCAATGCGCGGCGTGCTCGGGGGGCGCGGCGCCCGCCAGCGCGTCGAGCCCCACCCCTTCGCGGTCGGTCTCGTCGATCAGCTTCGCCAGCGCCTCGGCGAGCGCCGGCGCGGCGATGCGGGGCGCGAAATCGGGGCGCGCGTCGAGCCACGCCCGCACCAGCCGCGTCAGCGCGAGCAGCCGGCGCGGGCGGGCGACCGGGGGCGGCAGGTCGACGGCGTCCGCCCCGTCGCCGATCTCGTCGAGCGCGCGAAGGCGGGGCAGGACGCAGGCACCCGCGCCCTCGGCAAGCCCCTGCGCCTCGAAGGCGGCGGCGACGGCGCGCGCAGCGCGGCGGGTGTTGAGGGTGAGCGAAACCTCCGCGAGCGCGAGCGGCGGCAGTCCCGCAAGCCGCGCGCGCAGGCCGCGCGCCAGAGCGTCGGCGAAGTCCGCGCCGGGGGCGACGTAGAACAGCCGCGGGCCCGGGCACTCGAACGGCAGGGTCACGCCGCCCCCGCGAGCGCCGCATCCGCCGCCGCGAGCCCTTCGGGCGTTCCGACGTCCACCCAGCCGCCGCGATGGACGACGGCGAACAGCCGCCCGCGCGCAAGGAGCCGGTCCCAGATCAGGTTCATCGAGAACGCCCCCTCCGGCGCGCCCGCGAAGGCCGCCGGCGCCATGATCTGCGCCCCTGTGTAGACGAGGGGCGCCTGCGCGGCCTCGCCCCGCCGCGCCGGGCGCCCGTCGGCCCCGAGGCTGAAATCGCCGGGGCGGCCGTAGGCGATCGCGCTCGCGCGCGGGACGAGCGACAGCAGCGCGTCCATCCGGTCGGGCGCCCAGCAGGCGGCGAGCGCGGGCAGCGGGGCGGGGCCAGTCCAGATCGCGTCGGAATTGACGGTGAAGAACGGGTCGGGGCCGAGCAGAGGGAGCGCCGCCGCAGCCCCGCCGCCGGTGTCGAGAATGTCGGGCCGCTCCTCGCTGAAGGCGATCTCGGGGGCGGCGCGATCGGCGAGGTGGGCGCGGATCGCGTCGCCGAGATGGTGCAGGTTCACCACGGCGCGCGCCACCCCGGCGGCGGCGCAGGCGTCGAGCGCATGGTCGATCAATGCCCGCCCGCCGACGCGCAGGAGCGGTTTCGGCGTGGTCAGCGTCAGCGGGCGCATCCGCGTCCCGAAGCCGGCCGCCAGCACGAAGGCCGCTTTCGGGTCGCTCATGCGGTCGGCGCGCCGCGTCCGGCCGCGGCGGCGACGCGGGCGAGGCGCTGCGGCGTCGGCTCGGGCAGATGGCGCGCGACGAAGGCCGCCAGCGCCTGCAAGTCGGGGTGGGTCAGATCGCGCGACAGATGCGCCCAGACGCGCGGGATCAGCGCCAGATAGCCGGGCTTGCCGTCGCGCAGGGCCAGCCGGGCGAAAATGCCGACGATCTTGAGGTTGCGCTGCGCCGCCAGCGCCGCCGCCTGCGCCGCGAAGGCTTCGGCGTCGAAGCCCGGGTCGCGCGCTTTCAGCGCTCCGGCGAAGCGGGCGGCCATCGCCATGCGCAGGTCGGGCGAGACGTCGCGGCGCGCATCTTCGAGCAACGAGATCAGGTCGTAGGCCGGCGCGCCGCGCAGCGCGTCCTGATGGTCGAGCAGCCCCACGCGCGCGAGGCCGCGCCGGTCGGGCAGCCAGATCAGGTTGTCGGCGTGATAGTCGCGCAGAGCGAGGGTCGAGCGGGCTTCCGCCGCCGCGGCGCAGGCGGCGGTCAGCTTCGCGTCGAATTCGGCCAGCGCGTCGGGCGAGAGCCCCACCTCGGCCCCCGCGGCCCACCAATCGGTCGCAAGGCGGGCCTCGCGCAACAGCGTCGCCGCGTCGTAGGGCGGGACGGCGTGGGCGCAGCCATGGCCGATGGCGGTCTCGGGCGGCGGGATCGCGGCGAGGGCTGCGAGCAGGTCGACGGCGGCCTCGTAGAGCGGCGCTTCGGCGGCGGGGTCGGCGGCGCAGACCCGCGAGACCAACGCGTCGCCGAAGTCCTCAAGCAGCAGAAAGCCGGCTTCGGCGTCGGCGGCGAGGATGTCCGGCGCGCTGAAGCCCTGCGCGCGCAGCCATCCGGTCAGCGCAGCGAAGGGGCGCACGTCCTCGCCTGCGGCGGGGTCGGCGTCCATGAGCACCGCGCCTGCGTCGCCCGGCCCGCCGGTCAGCCGCAGATAGCGCCGGGCGGAGGCGTCGCCGGCCAGCGGCGCCAGCCGCGCGCCGCCCCATCCGGTCGCGCGCAGGAAGCCGCGCAAGGCGTCGGCGCGCGTCTCGGCGCAGGCGGCGGCGTCGCGGCTCATCGCGTCCCCTCGATGGCGGCCAGCGCGGCGCTCCAGCCGTCGCCCTCGGTCCGCACGGCCAGCAGCCGGCCCTCGCCGCCATCGGGGAAGCCGAGCCGCAGGCGCAGCGCCCGGCGCGGCGCGAGAGGGCCGAGCCGGTCCGGCCATTCGATCAGGCAGACGCCCGTCTCGAGCGCCTCAGCGAGGCCGAGCTCCGCGGCCTCGGAGGGGTCGCTCAGCCGGTAGAGGTCGGCGTGCCAGAGCGCGGCCTCGGGCGTCTCGTAGCACTGGACCAGCGTGTAGGTCGGCGAGGGGATGTCCTCCAGCCGGCCGCAATCGGCCAGGCGCGCGGCGATCGCGGCGCGCGCCAGCGCCGATTTGCCGGCGCCGAGCGGGCCTTCGAGCAGCACCGCGTCTCCCGGCCGCAGGGCGCGCCCCAACGCGGCGCCGAGCCGGTCGGTGGCCGCCGCATCGGGCAGCAGGCGCGCCGCCGCGTCGGCGGCGGCGAAGGGGGAGGGGTCGGCGCCCATGCGCGAGCAATACAGGCTGGCGGATGCGTCGAAAAGGGCGGCTCAGGCTTTCCCTGCGCCGGTGCGCCGGCGGCAGGCGCCGATCTCGTGCGGCGGGCCGGACAGGTCCGGCGGACGGCGGACGGGGCGCTGCGGGTCGTGCGTCGAGATCAGTTCGGACATGTGCTCGACCCCCTCCAGAAGCAGCCCCGCCGCGCGCTCGACCGCTTCGAGATACTCCGCCTGCTGCGGCGAAAGCGGCCCTGCGCGGCCCGAGTGCAGCATCTGCGCGAAGCCGAAGATCGCGTTGAGCGGCGTGCGCAGCCGGTGCGAGAGCTGGTCGACCAGCGCGTCGCGCATCGCCGCCGCCGCCTCCAGCGCCTCGGCGCGCTCGCGCAGGGCGGCGGCGACGCGCACGCCGTCGGTCACGTCGGTGAAGGCGGCGAGCGTCGAGCCGTCGGGCATCGGCGCCACCCGCGCGTCGAGGGTGCGCCCGTCCGCCAGATCGACCCGCCCGCGCCAGACCGACCGCCCGCCCCCGCCCGACACCGCGTCGCGGATGCGGCGCCACAACGTCGCGGCGGCGTCGCCGCCGCGCGCGCAGGCTTCGGCGAAGTCGGCGACATGGGGGGGCAGGCTGGCGGCGGGGTCGGGGCCGAACGGGGCGTCGAGGCCCCAGATCGCGCGGCAGGCGGGATTGGCGATGCGGGTCTGGCCGTCCGAGCCGAAGACCACCACGCCCTCGCCCAGCATGTCGAGCGTGGCGCGCCGCACCTCGACCGCCGTCGAGCGCCAGCGCTGCAGCGCCATCGATTCGGTGAAGTCCTCGAACATGAAGGCGATGCCGCCGAGCGGGTGGGGTCGGCCCACCACATGCACGCCGCGCCCGTCGGGCAGCTCCCAGACGTCTTCGTAGCGCGCATGCGCGGGATCGTCGAACAGGGTGAAGAGCGCGGCCCGCCAGGCGGGATAGTCGGCCTGCTCGGGCAGCCGCCGCGCCTCGCGCAGCCGGTCGAGCGTCTCGCGCAGGCTGGGGCGGTTGGCGAGCCATTCCGGCTTGGCCCCGAAGATCTCGGCCATCGCGGGATTGTGCAGGATCAGTCGGCGGTTGGCGTCGTAGATCGCGAGGCCGACCCGCAGATGCGCGAAGGTTTCCGCGACGGTGTCGGCGTAGATGCGCAGAGAGCCGTCCGGGCCGGCGGGGGCGGGCGGCGCGCGTCCGACGAAGGCCGCGCCCGGCGCGCCGGGGATCCGGACGGGCTCGGCCGGCGCTTCGGGCTGCGGCGTCGCTTCGGCGGCGGCGTTGCGCCAGTGCGGCGCGCCGGCTTCGTCCTCGCGCCAGACCGGGACCGGGACCCGGTCGAGCGCCGCGCGCAGCAGGGCGACCTCGCCCTCGGCGCGCAGCTGCGCGGCGCGCGCGCGTTCGAGCGCCTCGCACTCGTCGTGGACGTCGCGGATCAGCAGAACGCAGAGAGGTCCGCTCGGCGCGCCCTCGACGTCGTAGTTGCGCCCGTCCGACAGGCGGACCCTGCGCCGGAACGGCTCGCCCCGCTCCGCCAGGCGGCGGAGGCGCTCGGCGAGCGCGTGCTCGGGTTCCTCGCTCAGCTTGCGGTCCTGCGCCGCGAAGGCTTCGAGCAGCGACGACAGCGGCGCGCCGGGATCGGCGACCGGACCGAGCAGCCGCCGCGCGCCCCGGGTGGAGTGCCGGATGCGCTGCGGGTCGAACCAGAGGGCGGGCGCGTCGGGCGGCGTCGCAAGACGCATGTTCGGGGCGAGCGCGCCGAGCAGCCGTTCGATCAGCTTGCCGGGCGAGACCGAGCTCGCGTCGAAGCGGAGCGCCGTCCCGCGACCGTTCGGCGAGAGCCGGATCACGGCTCGCTTCCGATATCGTCCGAATCGGCCTGGCCCATGGCGGGCGCTCCGCTGCGAATCACATCATGGTTACAGGGTTACCACCGCAGGTAGAGTTAAGCCAGAGACTACCCCAGCGAGTTGAAGCGCGGATTGGGGCCGAGCGCTTCGCGGGTCTGGCCGCGTCGGGCGACGATGGCGTCGCGCGGCCAGATCGCGGCGATCAGCGCCCCGGTCGGCGCCGGCGCGTCCGGCGCCTCCGCTTCGGATCCGACGGCCTCGCGAGGGGCGCCGTTGGTGAAGACGATGCGGGCGCCGGTCCGTTCGAGCAGCGTCTTGGCGATGAACAGACCGAGCCCCATCCCCTGATACTCGCCGTCGCGTTGGACCCGGCGCCCGCGCCCGCGGGTCGTGACGTAGGGATCGCCGAGCTGGGCCAGCACTTCGGGCTTGAAGCCCGGACCATCGTCGGCGACCGTGATCCGCAGCGTCGCCGCCTTTTCGCGCACGTCGATCCAGATCGCGCTCTCGGCGAAGTCGACGGCGTTCTGGATCAGGTTGCGCAGGCCCTGGATGATCTCGGGCCGGCGCGCGATGCTGGGCTGCGCGTCGCCCGCCTCCTCGACGCTCATCCCGTTGATGCGGATCGCGACATGCTTGCCTCGCCCGCGATGCGGCCGCGCCGCCTCCTCGATCACCGCCGAGACCGGCGCGAGCCGGACATGGCTGTCGGAGCGCCCGCCCTCCGAAAGGTCGCGCAGGATCTCGCGGCAGCGGTCTGCCTGCGCGCGCAGCAGCGCCAGATCCTCGGCGTGCTCGGGATGGTCGCGCAGGTCGCGCGCGAGCTCGCCCGAAATCAGCTTGATGGTGGCCAGCGGCGTCCCGAGCTCGTGCGCCGCAGCCGCCGCCAGCGCGCCGATCGCGGTCAGACGCTGCTCGCGCGACAGCGCCAGCTGCGCCGCGGCCAGCGCCTCGGCCATCCGCGCCGCCTCGATGCCGATTCGGCGGGTGTAGATCGCCATGAACACGATGCCGACCGACAGCGCGATCCACAGCCCCAGCAGATAGAGGTCCGGCGGGCGCAGCACGGTTCCGTCGGCGAAGGCGAGCGGGCGGTGGGCGGCGAGCATCACCGTCGCCAGCCCCAGCGCCGCCGAAGCGAGAATCATCGTCGAGCGCAGCGTCAGCACCGAGGCGGCGATGGTGACCGGCGCCAGCAGCAGCACGGCGAAGGGGTTGGTGAGCCCGCCGGTCAGCGCCATCAGCGCCGAGACCTGCCCCAGATCGAACAGCAGCGACAGCATCGCGTCGCTTTCGCCGAGGCGCTTGTTGGGCGGGTAGAGCCGCCACAGCGCGAGGTTGAGCGCGACCGAGGCGGCGATCGCCAGAAAGCACAGGTCGAGCGGCAGCGACAGGCCGAAGCCGTGCGTGGCGACCAGCACGGCGGCGCTCTGGCCGCCGACGGCGATCCAGCGCAGCGTCATCAGCGTGCGCAGCCGGACCCGGTTCGAGCGCTGCTCGGCGTCGGGCGCGGGCGCCAGCGCGGCGCGGTGGTCGAGCGGCTGGTTCATGCGCGCGAGTATCGCGCGGCGGGCCGCTCCGCGCCAGCGCGGCGCGCGGCGATCGCGGCCTGCGGCCCGCCGTCGCATCCCGGTCGCCGCGCCCGACCGCCATGTGCAGCGCATCCGCTCGGGAGACGCCGATGAACCGCCGATTCCTCCTCGTGGCCCTCGGCCTCGCGCTGGTCGCCGCCGCCGCCTTGCGGTTTCTGGACGGCGGCGTCCCGGGCGGCGACCCGGTCGCCGCGCGGCTGGCCGCCTGCCGGGGCGAGAGCGGGGGCGTCGTCGGGGCCGCCATCGGCGGCGACTTCGCGCTGACCGATCACACCGGCGCGCCGATGACAGCCGCCGAGCTGATCGACCGGCCGACGCTGATCTATTTCGGCTACACTTTCTGTCCCGATTTCTGCCCGACCGACGTCGCGAACATGGCCGCCGCCGCCGACCTGCTCGCCGAGCGCGGCGTGGCGGTGCGCACCGCCTTCGTCAGCGTCGACCCGGCGCGCGACACGGTCGAGGTCGTGCGCGGCTTCGTCGAGAACCACCACCCCGAGATGATCGGCCTGACCGGCGACCCCGAGGCGGTGGCGCAGGCGGCGCGCGCCTGGCGGGTCTATTACGCGAAGGCCGACGACGACCCCGAATTCTACATCATGGATCACTCGACCTTCACCTATCTGATGGCCCCGGGCCGCGGGCTGATCGACTTCTTCCGTCACGGAACCGATCCGGAGGAGATCGCGGCGCGCGTCCAGTGCGTCGCCGAGGCGCTGCGCTGAGGCCGATCGGGCGGGCCTGAAGCGCCGGCGCCGCGCCGCATTTGAAACCTCGCATGCGACCGACTAGCGTCGCTTCGACGGGGGATGGGCGAGAGGCGGATGGAGCGCGGTTTCCTGCAGTTCGTGTGGCGCAATTCATGGCGCGCGCAGCTGTGGGTGCTGGCGATCACCGTCGCGGTGTTTCCGCTGCTCTACGCCTCGCTGGAGGTTCCCAAGATCATCGTCAACGACGCCATCGGCGGCGGCGACGGCCCGCGATCGCTGTTCGGGTTCGAGCTCGACCGGCGGGCCTATCTGCTGGCGCTGTGCGGCGTGCTGCTCGCGCTGTTCGCCGCCGTCAACGGCCTGAAGTGGACGCTCAACGTCGCGATGGGCCGGACCGGCGAGCGGATGCTGCGGCGGATGCGGTTCCGGCTGTTCGAGCATGTCATGCGCTTTCCGATGGCGCGGTTCCGCAGCGCGCGGCAGGGCGAGCTCGTGCAGTCGATGATGGGCGAAATCGAGCCGATCGGCATGTTCATCGGCGAGGCGCTGGCGACGCCGGTGTTTCAGGGCGGGATGCTGCTCGTCTTCGCCGGCTTCATCTTCGCGCAGGACCCGTGGCTGGGGCTGGCGGCGACCGGGCTGATCCCGCTCCAGGCCTGGCTGATCCCGAAGCTGCAGGCCCGGGTCATCCGCCTCAACCGCGAGCGCGCGCAAGGGGCGCGCAAGGTGGCCGACTTCATCGGCGAGAGCGTCGGCGCCATCGCGGCGATCCAGACCGACGGGGCGGCGCGCTGGCGGCTCGCGCAGCTGTCGGCGCAGCTGCACCGGCAGGGCGTCATCCGGCTGGCGCTGTTCAAGCGCAAATACGCCATCAAGTCGCTCAACAACGTGCTCAACCAGCTGCCGCCCTTCTTCTTCTACGCGGTCGGCGGCTGGCAGGTGATCGAGGGGCGGCTCGATCTCGGGGCGCTGGTGGCGGCGCTGTCGGCGCAGTCGCAGATGGCCGCGCCATGGAAGGCGCTGCTCGTCTATGTGCAGAACTGGACCGATTTCGCCGCGCGCTACGGCTTCGTCGTCGAGGGTTTCGTCAGCGGCGAACTTATGGGTCAGGCGCGCCTATATGGCGGCGCGGCGCCGGAGCCGCTGGAGGGGCCGCTGCGCCTCGAAATTTCTGATGCCGGCCCGGGGGGCGGGGGGCTGCGGGTCCCGCCGGTCGAGATCGCGCCGGGGGCGCTCGTCGCTCTGCTCGGCGGACGCGACGGCGCGCGGCAGGCGCTGTTGCGCATCGCAGCGGGGCTCGACGCGCCGGCTGCGGGGGCGGCGACGCTGGGCGGGCGGGCGACGGCGACGGCGCATCTGCCCGATCTGGGGGCCGCGATCGGGCATCTGCCCGCCGAGCCCTATGTTCTCGACGCCTCGATCCGCGACAACCTCGCGGCCGGGCTCTGGCGCCTGCCGCCGCCGCCGCCCCCCGGGGCGGACTGGCCCGCCATCGCCGCCGAGACGCGGCTGACGGGCGATCCGCGCGCCGATCCGCCGGGCGACTGGGCCGATTACGCCGCCGCGGGCTTCGCCGACGCCGAGGCCTTCGACGCGGCGGCGCTCGCGCTGGTCGAGGCGGCGGGGCTCGGCGCGGAGTTGCGCGCGCTCGCGCTCGACAGCCCCGTCGATCCCGAACTGGCGGCGAGGATCGGCGATCTCGCGGCGCAGGCGCGCGCGGCGCTGGCGCAAGGCGCGGAGGCGGCGCTGCTCGACGATCTGGTCGAGCCGTGGCGGCGCGACGCGCTCAACCGCAACGCCACGCTGATCGAGAACCTCGCTTTCGGCGCCTTCGCGGAAGGGCGCGCCGATCCCGACGCGATGCTCGCCCGCCCCGAATTGCGCGCGGCGCTGCGCGCGAGCGGAGCCGAAGGGGCGCTCGTCGAGATCGGCGAGGCGGTCGCCGCCGAGTTCCGCGCGCTGGTCGAGGCGGTGGGCGGCGATTCCCCGGTCTTCGACAGCCTGCGCGGCTATTCGCGCGACGCGATCCTCGCCGCAGCCGAGATGGCGGGGCAGGCGCCGGCCCCGTGGCGCGCCGGGGCGCGCAAGCGGCTGATGATCGCGCTCGCGGCGCGCTTCACGCCTGCGCGCGATCAGATGGACGTGCTGTCGCCGGAGCGCGAAGCGCGGCTGCTGGCGCTGCGCGGGCCGGTTTCGGCGGCGCTGGCGGGCGCGCCGGGCTTCGCGCCTTTCGACGGCGTCGCGCTCAACCCGGGGCTGACGCTGATCGAGAACGTGCTGCGCGGCGCGTTGCGCTACGAGCGGCGCGGCGCGGCGCGGCGGCTGTCGGGCGCCGTCGAGGCGGCCTTCGCCGCGGCGGGCGGCGCCGACGCGCTGCTGCGCCTCGGCCTGCAGGCGCGCGCGGGCCGCGACGGCGGTCGCCTCTCGCCCGCGGCGCGCCGGCGCGTCGGGCTGTTGCGCGCGCTGCTCAAGCGGCCGCGGCTTCTCGCGGTGGAGCCGGAACTGTCGGCCGATCTGGTCGCGCTCGCCCGCAGCGCCGCGCCGCAGGCGATCCTGCTCGTCGCGGCCGAGGAAGTCTTTCCCGAGCCACCCCCCGATGTCATCCTGCGCTTCGAGGACGGCGTCGCGTCCGTTGCGCGGGGAGACGAGGGGTGAAACTGGAGGAAAGCGTCGCCGTGCTGCGCGACAGCCCGCTGTTCCGCCGGATCGACGACCGGCGGCTGCGCCTGATCGCTCTGTCCGGAGAAATGCTGCGCTTTCGCGACGGCGAGACGCTGTTCGATCGCGGCGAGGAGGGCGATTCCGCCTTCGTGGTCCTGAGCGGCGCCGCGGAAGTCACGCTGCCCGCCCTCGAAGGCGCGCGCGTCGTCGCCACGCTCGGGCGGGGCGAGCTGTTCGGCGAGATCGCCGCGCTGTGCGACCGGCCGCGCACGGCGGGGGTGCGGGCGCGGGGCGAACTGGTCGCGTTGCGGCTGCCGAGCGCGGCGCTGCGTCGGCTTCTCGCGGAGTTCGACGATCTGACGCTGCAGTTGATCGCGGTGATGGCCGCGCGGCTCGACGCCGCGAACGCCCGGCTGGTCGCGGAAGGGTCGGCGCCGCAGCGCTGAGCCGATCAGATGTCGGCGCCGGCCGGCCGGCGCAGGCGGGGCAGAAAGGCGGGCGTGCGGGCGCGCCATTCCGCGTAGCCGGGCCGGCCCGCCGACAGGCGCTCCTCGAGCATCGGGGCGCCGGAGACCCGCGTCAGCAACAGCGTCAGCAGAAGCGGCGAGACGATGGTCCAGAGCGCGCCGGCCTCCGCCGCGATCAGCCAGACGCCCCACCAGAAAACCATCTCGCCCAGATAGTTGGGATAGCGCACATGGGCCCGAAGCCCGGTCGCGCACACCGTTCCCGACCCGTGCGCGGCCTTGTGCGCGTCGAGCTGCGCGTCGGCGACGCTCTCGAGCGCCAGCCCGGCGATCGCGACGACGGCCCCGAAGGTCCCGAGCGCGCCGAGCGCGACGGCGCCGCCCTCGGCCCAGGACGCGGCGGAAACTGCGGCGAGGGCGGCGAAATTGGCGATCCATTGCAGCAGCGCCTGCAGCAGAAACACGACGAACAGGCTCTTCCACCAGAAACCCGGGTTCCAGGCGGCGCGCAGCGCCGTGTAGCGCGGATCCTCGCCGGGATGGCGGCGGCGGCGGCGCAGCATCAGCCACAACAGCCGCCCGGCCCAGAGCCCGAGCAGCGCGAGCGTCAGCAACGCCCGCGCGTCTGTCGGCGCGCCCGCCTGCGCCCAGATCAGCGCCGCGCCGGCGAAAAAGCCCGGTCCCCACCACAGATCGACCACGCTGGCGTCGGCGCGCCGAAGACTCAGCCCCCACAACGCCGCCATCGCGAGCGCGCCGAGCAGGAGCGCCGGGAGCGCCAGCGCAGGCAGTGACAAGGACGAGAGCACCATTCGAACCTCGATTCGCAGCCGCTCCGCGCGACCTGCCGCGCAGATAGTCGCCCGCCGTCGCTTCTCCAGCGGATGGCGCGCGCGCGGAGCTGACTCGCGGCGCTTTGCAACCTCCGCTTGCGCGGAAAGGAAAAAAAAATCCTTGGCGGGCATCAAAAGAAGCGCCGACGAATCGCGTCGTATGGCGTAATGTGACCACCAGAGGCAGCCCGACCAGGATGACAGCGCGACCGGTCGCGGTTAAGAGAGACGCAAGAGCTCAGAGCGCAGGCGAGCATGGCGATGGCCGACACCGTCGGGTTGCGGGGATATGATTCGTATCGGGTGACGCTCGGCGACGAAATGCGCGGCGAGCGCGCGTCGCTTGGCAAATCCCTGCTCGACGTTCAGCGCGACCTGCGAATTCGCGCCGCCCACATCGACGCCATCGAGAATTGCGACCCCGACGGCATTCCCTACAAGGGCTTCGTCAGCGGCTATGTCCGCGCCTATGCGCGCTATCTCGGCATGGACGAGGACGTGGTTCTCGAGCGCTTCTGCGCCGAGTCCGGTTTCGCCCCCTCCGCCGCCGCGCCGTCCGGGCGCCGCGCGACCGGCGCGAAGGCGCCGGGGACGGTCGCAGGGCGGCGCGACGATTTGGACGCGGTGATCGCCGGCTCGCGGCTCGCCGCGGCGTCGCGGGCCGAGAGCATGAGCGTCGATTTCGGCTCGACGCTGCGCGGTCTGGGCTCGCTCGCCGTGCTCGCGGCCCTGATCGGCGGGCTCGGCTATGGCGGCTGGGCGCTCTTGCAGAACATCCAGCGAGTCGATTTCGCGCCGATTTCGCAACCGCCTGCGGCGCTCGCCGAGGCGCCGGATCTCGGCGGGGCGCGGATCGCGCAGGCGGGGCTCGCGCGCGGAGGAGTTGGAGCGGCGCCCGCCATCGACGCCGAGGCGCTGGCGCGGCTCTACGCCGATCAGGAGCGCGACCCGCCCCGGCTGGCCTTGCGCGACGGTCCGATCGCGGCGCTCGACCCCGCCCGCGCCGGCGTCTATGCGCCGCCGCCCGAGGTGGAGGCAACTGCGGAGGCCGATGTCGAGAGCGACGCCCAACCCGACGCGGCGGCGCTCGCTGCGGATGCTGAGGTCGTCGCCGGCGCGCCCGAGGCGGAGATCGTCGCGGCGGAGGCCGGACTTTCGCCCGAGACGCGCGGCCTGTCGCTCGTCTTCGCCGAGGAGGCGTGGGTGCGCGTCCGAGACGCCTCCGGCGCCGTGCTTCATGAAGGGCTGATGCCGGCCGGGCAGGCCTGGCGGGCGCCCGTCCGCACCGAGGGCCTGACCTTGCGCGCGGGCAATGCAGGGGGCGTGTTCGTCGAGATCGACGGCGTGCGCTTCGGCCCGGTCGGCCGCTCCGGCGCGGTCGTCTCCAACCTCTCGCTGGCGCCGGAGGCGGTGAAGGCGGCCTTCGCGCCGGTCCCGCGCGGCCCGTCCGCCGGCGGCCCCGTCCGCAGCGCGAGCGCCGTCGCCCAATAGCGCCCTGCGCCCCATCGCATCATCGACGGGCGGCCTTCGCTGCGATATCTCCTGAGGCGCAATCAGCCTGAGGGGCGCGAGATGAGCATTCGTCCGTGGCGCGACATCCATCGCCGCAAGAGCCGCAAGATCATGGTCGGCAAGGTTGCGGTCGGCGGCGACGCGCCGATCACCGTGCAGACGATGACCAACACGCTGACCCATGACGCGAAAGCCACCATCGCGCAGGTGCTCGCCTGCGCCGAGGCCGGCGCCGACATCGTCCGCGTCTCCTGCCCTGACCGCGAGTCGACGGCGGCGCTGGCGGAGATCGTGCGCGAAAGTCCGGTCCCGATCGTCGCGGACATCCATTTCCACTACAAGCGCGCCATCGAGGCGGCCGAGGCGGGCGCCGCCTGCCTGCGGATCAACCCCGGCAACATCGGCGACGCGGCCCGCGTGCGCGAGGTCATCAAGGCCGCCCGCGACCATGGCTGCTCGATGCGCATCGGGGTGAACGCCGGCAGCCTCGAGCAGCACCTGCTCGACAAATACGCCGAGCCCTGCCCCGAGGCGATGGTCGAAAGCGCGCTGGAGCACGCCAAAATCCTGCAGGACAACGACTTTCACGAATTCAAGATCAGCGTGAAGGCCTCCGACGTGTTCCTGACCGCCGCCGCCTATCAGGCGCTCGCGGATGCGTGCGACCACCCGCTGCATCTGGGGGTGACCGAGTCGGGCAGCCTGAACGCCGGCACGGTGAAATCCGCGATCGGGCTGGGCAATCTGTTGTGGATGGGCGTGGGCGACACGATCCGCGTCTCGCTGTCGGCGGACCCCGTCGAAGAGGTGCGCGTCGGCTTCGAAATCCTGAAGTCGCTCGGCCTGCGCCATCGCGGCGTCAACATCATCTCCTGCCCCTCCTGCGCGCGGCAGGGCTTCGACGTGATCCGCACCGTCGAGATCCTCGAGAAGCGGCTCGAGCATGTGAAGACGCCGATGAGCCTGTCGATCATCGGCTGCGTCGTGAACGGGCCGGGCGAGGCGCTGATGACCGATGTCGGCTTCACGGGCGGCGGCGCGGGGGCGGGGATGGTCTATCTGGCGGGCAAGCAGGCCCACAAGATGACCAACGCTCAGATGATCGACCACATCGTCGAACTCGTCGAGAAGCGCGCCGAGCAGATCGAGTCGGGCGCCGTCGCGCCGCATGGGCACGGCGAAGCGCCCCGCACGCAGGCGGCGGAGTAGGCGTGGTCAAGCTCCTGCTCTGGGCGCTCGCGCTGCTGGCGGCGGCGACCGCCGCCGGCGCGATCTGGTTCCGGGCCGCGCCGGACGACGTCGCGATCTGGCATGTCGACCCGCTGGCCGGCATGTCCACTGGCAAGCCGAACGAGGCGCGCGTCGCGCCTGCGGGCGCGTCGGGCGATCTGGAGAGCCCGGTCTTCGAGATGGCGCCGGCGGAGTTGATGGCGCGGCTGGATGCGGTCGCGCTGGCCGAGCCGCGGGCGCGCCGGCTCGCAGGCGACCCGGCGGAGGGCTTCGCGACCTATGTCCAGCGCAGCGCGCTGATGGGGTTCCCCGACTATGTGTCGGTGCGCGCGGTGGACCTCGGCGAGGGGCGTTCGGCGCTCGCGATCTGGTCGCGCTCGCGCTACGGCCACAGCGATCTCGGCGTCAACCGCGCGCGGCTGGAGCGGTGGATGGCGGCTTTGCCGTGAAGCCCGGAGGCGCGCCCCGCGCCTGACCGCGACGCGCTCAGCGCAGCCGCGCGAGCGCGGTCGCGACTGTCTCCATCGACGTCGCGCGCTTGGCCGTTTCGGCGGCGGCGTCGGCGCAATCGCGGCGGGTGCGGGTGGCGTCGTCGGCGCAGTCGAGCGTGCGCATCAGCACGCCGTGCTCGCGGGCGACCGCGTCCTTGTAGCGCTCGAACTTGCCGGCGCGCTGCATCGCCTCCACCGCGTTCGCCACATCCGCGCAGGTCACGCCCTGGCCGCGCAACGCCTCGCCGAGCGCCGCGGGGCGCTGCGACGCCGCGCAGAGCTTCCAGAGCAGATCGGCCTGCACCAGCGGAAACAGCCGCATCACCGTGCGGTAGCGCGGCGCGAGGGCGGCGTAGCCCCAGGCGACGGCGTCGGGCTCCCAGAAGGCGTAGCTCGCGGCGAAGCCCATGGGGTCGATGGCGCGCGGCGGGCTCGCGGGCGGCGGCATGTACCAGCGCGGGCTGTCGGGGACGCGGGTTCCCGCCGGCACGAAGGCGAGCGCGCGGGCGGCGCCCGCGTCGAGCGTCCCGTCGTCGGCGAGCGGGACCAGCGCGACTTCCAGCCCCGCGCCGCGCGGGCGGATGCGCAGGAAGACCCGCCCGCCCTCGACCGGCACTTCCGCCTCGGCGACGTCGCCGGCGCGCGTGGCGCGGAATTCGCGGACCGCGCCGTCGACGTCGGTGAAGCGGCCGCGCAGCGCGTCGCCGCCGCCGTCGATGCGCATGCGCATGCCGTCGGCGGCGCCGAGGCCGCGCCAGTCGCCTGCGAATTGCGCCAGCGCCGCCGCGGGGGCCAGCAGCGCGCCGATGAGGAGCGCGCGAACCGCCCCGGCGGCGCGGCGCCGGAGGCTCGTGGTGGAGGGCGCCTCGCGCCTGGGCTGCGTCATCGATCCGGGTCCGCCTGTTGATCCGCCGTCGGGGTTCTCGTTGCGTCATAGCGCGGGCGCGCGCAATTCCCTAGAGTTGCGCCGCAGCCGGGGAGGGCGCGATGGACTGGGACAAGTTGCGGGTGTTTCACGCGGTGGCGGAGGTCGGCAGCCTGACCCATGCCGGCGAGACGCTGCGCCTGAGCCAGTCCGCCGTCAGCCGCCAGATCCGCGGGCTGGAGGAGAGCCTCGGCGCGACCCTGTTTCACCGGCACGCGCGCGGGCTGATCCTGACCGAGCAGGGCGAGTTGCTGTTCGAGGCGACGCGCGAGATGACAGCGCGTCTCGCCGCCGCCGGCGCGCGCATCCGCGACAGCAAGGACGAGGTTTTCGGCGAGTTGCGGGTGACGACCACGGTCGGCTTCGGCGCGATGTGGCTGACGCCGCGCCTCGCGCGCTTCTTCGACGCCTATCCCGACGTCTCCGTCGATCTGTTGATGACCGAGAACGTGCTCGATCTGCCGATGCGGGAGGCGGATGTGGCGATCCGGATGCGCGAGCCGCAACAGGCCGAGCTGATCCGCCGCCCGCTCTTCGACGTGACGATGCGTCTCTACGCCTCGGCCGCCTATGTCGCGGCGCGTGGCGCGCCGACGAGCGCGTCCGATCTCGCGGGTCATCGGCTGGTCGGCTACAGCCCGAACGCGCAGCAGCCGACGCCGGTCGGCTATTGGCTCAACGCCCAGCTTCAGGGCGCGCATCGCCCGACCTTGCTCATGAACAACTACTTCGCGATGATGAAGGCGGCAATACAGGGCGTCGGCATCGCCGTTCTGCCCGACTATCTCGCTGTGGATCATCCGGAATTGCTGGTGGTCGCCCCCGATGTCAGCAGCCCGTCCTTCACGGTCTTCTTCGCCTATCCGGAGGAGTTGCGGCGGTCGCGGCGGGTGGAGGCGTTCCGCGACTTCGTGACCCGGGAAGTCGAGGCGTTCAAGCGGCGCATGAGTTGAGGCGCCGCAGCGCCTCGGCCGTGCCGCCGAAGCCATGCGCGCAGGACAATGCTGCGATGCAAAAGCTCCTTGGACCTTCGAACAAGTTGCGGGACCGCGCGTTCGGGCCTATTTCGGATGTCGAGGCGTGCCGAACCGCATCACTGTGGCTTGGTTCCCTCACCTCCCTGTTGGACTTGGCCGGGCTCGCGCTCGGCCATTTTTTTTCGCGGCGCGGCGAAGCCCGCATGGGCGACCAGCACCGGGCGCGCGCGGGGCGCCGCCGACCGCCGCAGCGGTTCGGCTTCAGGGGCCGGCAGGGTGAGGCGGAAACAGGTTCCCTCCGAAGTGGAGCGGATGAGGGCCAGCGTTCCGCCCTGCATCTGCGCCAGCTCCTGCGCGATGGGCAGGCCAAGGCCGAAGCCGCCCTTGCGCGCGCCGCCGCGAAACGGCTGGAACAGGTTCTCGACCGCCTGGACCGGCAGCCCCGGCCCGTCGTCTTCGACGTCGATCTCGACCAGCCCGTCCCGCTCGGGCGCCGCGCGCGCGACGAAGCGCACGGCCCCGCCGCGCTCGGCCCCCAGAAGCGCCTCCCGCGCGTTGCGGGCGAGATTGGCGAGGATGCGGTGCAGATGGTCAGGGTCGGCGGCGGCGAAGAGGTCCGGCGGCGTGGCGTTGACCATCGGCGGCGCGCCGTCCGGGGAGACCTGTTCGATCACCTCGTCGATCAGCGCGCGCAGGCTAACGGCGCGCGGCTCGGGCGGGGCTTCCTCCGCGCGCCCGTAGCGCAGGGTCGATTCGCAGAGCTTCACCGCGCGGTCGAGCGCGCTCACCAGCTTCGCCGCCGCCCGGCTGAGGGCCGGGTCGCGGCTCGCCTCCATCCGGTCGGCGCTGAGCAGCGCGCTGGACAGGATGTTGCGCAGATCGTGGCTGATCTTGGCGACGGCGGCGCCGAGGGCGGCGAGCCGCGCCCGCTCGCGCAGCGACTGCAGCACGTCGGTCTGCATCTGCGCGAGCGCCTGCTCCGCCACGGCGATCTCGGCGACGCGGCTCGACGGGCGGACGATGCGCGAGGGGTCCTCGGGCGCGTCGCGAAACCGCGCCATGTTGCGCGTCAGCCGCCGCATCGGGGTCACCAGCAGGCGCTGCACCAGAAGATAGAGCAGCGCCGCCGTGGTGAGCGAGATGGCGAGCGCCGCGATCAGCAGCCGCCCGCCCTGTTCGAGCATGGCCGCGCGCATCGGCGCTTCGTCCATCGTGATCTCGACTTCGTCGACGCCGTCGCGATAGGGCCGACCGATGACGCGGACATGGCGCGGCGTGGGGTCGACGGCGAGGCGCGCGGCGTCGGTCAGCAGGGCCGCCCAGCCGGGCGCGCGCAGATCGTAGGTCGCGTCCACCTCGCGCGGGGTGACGGCGCTGAGCACCAGCGCGCGCGCGCCGTCGCGACGCAGCACCACGCTCGCCGCCCCGGCGCGGCGCAGCAATTCGCGCTCCAGCCGGTCGTCGAGCATGCCTTCGGGGGTCGCGAGGATGGCGAGGCTGGCGAGTTGCGCGAGCCTCAGGCGTTCGGTGAGCACGTCTTGCCGGTAGACCGCCATGGCGGGCGCGAGGATGAGCGTGCTCATGGCCAGCCCGGTGGCCAGCGTTACGAGAAGCAGCCGTCCCGAAAGGCTGCGTTTCATGGCCTCGCACTCCCCCGCGCCAACCGCGCGAAAACGTTAACGCCGCTCAGCCGAGCTTTGCAAGAAGTTGAACCATCGCGCGAATCGTCGTGCTCTCGAAGAGCCGCGGCGCGAAATGGGCCGACGCCGCGCGCTTGTTGACCTCGCCCAGCGTCGGATAGGGCGCGACCATTCCCGCGACGGCGCCGATCTTCAGCCCCGCGGACATCGCCAGCGCCCAGGGCTGGATCAGCTCGTCCGCCTGCGCTCCGACCACCGTGGCCCCCAGAATCCGCCCGCGCCGCCCGATCACGGCCTTCGCGAATCCCTCGCCGGCCCGCATCGCGCGCGCGCGGTCGTTTCCGGCGTAGTCGGCTCGCGCCACGGACATCGCCGCGCCATGGGTCGCGCGCGCCTCCGCCTCGGTCAGCCCGATCTGGGCGAGCGGCGGGTCGGTGAAGGTGACCCGGGGGATGTGGTCCTCGCGCGCGCGCACCGGCAGGCGGAACAGGGCCGAGCGGATGACGAGGCCCGCGTGATGGCCGGCGCGATGGGTGAACTGCGGGGGCCCGGCCGCGTCGCCGATGGCGTAGACGCGGCGGTTGCTCACCGAGCGCAGGCCGCGATCCACGATCACCCCCTGCGGCCCGACTTCGACCCCGCCCGCCGCCGGGTCGAGCCGGTCGAGCGCGGGGCGGCGGCCCGTCGCGACCAGCAGCCGCTCCGCCTCGATCCGCGCGCCGGCCTCCAGCGTCGCGGCGACTCCGGCGGCGCAGGGCGCGACCGAGGCGACGCGCGCGCCCTCGCGCAGGTCGACCCCTTCGGCGCGCAGCCGGGCGACGACGAGCGCGGCGGCCTCCTCGTCCTCGCGCCCGAGCGCGCGCGCGGCTTCGAGCAGCGTCACCCGGACGCCGAGGCGGGCGTGAGCCTGCGCCATCTCCATCCCGATCGGCCCGCCGCCGAGCACGATCAGCGAGGCGGGCAGGCCGGGCAGCTCGAACAGCGTCTCGTTGGTCAGATGCGGCGTCTCGGGCAGGCCGGGAATAGGCGGGATCGCGGGCGCGCCGCCCGTCGCCAGCACGATGCGGCGCGGGCGGACGGTCGCCGCGCCCGCGACGATGGTGCGGGGGTCGGCGAAGCGCGCCCAGTCGCGGATCACATGGACGCCGAGCCCTTCGAAGCGCTCCTGCGAATCGTGCGGCGCGATGCCTGCGATCACCTCGCGCACATGCGCCCGCACCCGCGCCGCGTCGATCTGCGCGCGCTCAGGTCCGACGCCGAACCCCGCGCCGTCGCCGCGGCCATGCGCGACCGCCGCCGCCGCCAGCAGCGCCTTGGACGGCACGCAGCCCGAATTGAGGCAGTCGCCGCCCATCTCGCCGCCTTCGACGAGCACGACCGAAACGCCGAGCTGCGCCGCCCCCGACGCGACCGACAGCCCCCCGGCCCCCGCGCCTATCACGCACAGATCGGGCGTGAGCGCAGCGCCGCTCATCGCCCCCGCACCGCCTTGTAGAGCGCCGGCGCCGCCGCCAGCGCCGCGAGCCCCAGCAGCGGAAGCAGCACCGGCGGCGAGAAGATCACGCCGAGATCGGGCCGCTCGCCGCGCGCGAACACCTCGCCCAGCCCGGCCCCGACCGAGGCGTAGATCGCCGTCGCCGGCGCGATGCCGACCAGCGTCGTCCAGAGATAGGTGCGAAAGCGCACGCCGAGGAACGCCGGCGCGAGATTGGCGATGAAGAAGGGCACTGCGGGGACCAGCCGCAGCGTCAGCATGAAGCTCACCTCGTTGTCGCGCACGCCCCGCTCG
Source organism: Rubrimonas sp. (assembly GCF_036788415.1). Classification (NCBI taxonomy): domain Bacteria; kingdom Pseudomonadati; phylum Pseudomonadota; class Alphaproteobacteria; order Rhodobacterales; family Paracoccaceae; genus Rubrimonas; species Rubrimonas sp. Next base: position 132,230 of record NZ_DAIQNN010000001.1, read on the forward strand.
AGCCGCGCGAGCCAGCCCTCGGCGCGCTTGCGCAGAAGGTCGCCGAAGCCCGAGCGCGCCGCCAGGAAGATCAGCGCCGCCCCGACCGTCGCCGCGACGACGATCAGCCCCGCCGCCACCCATGTCCCGAACAGGAACCCGCCCGCCAGCGTCAGCCAGATCGCGCCGGGGATCGAAAAGGCGACCATCGCGACATAGACGGCCATGTAGATCGCCGCCGCGCGCACGGGGCCGGCGTCGCGCCAGTCCAGCAGGGCGGCGCGGTTGGCCTCCAGCGCCTCGAAGCTCAGCCGGTCGCCGAAGGCCCACGCGCCGAGCGCCGCTCCGAGCGCGATCAGCGCGAGCGGCGCGAAGCGGCGCAGGCGGTCGGCGGCGCCCTCCGGCGCCGGCGCTGCGCTCGGCGAGGTGGATCGGTCGGGCATTCGGGCGACGTCTCCGCAAGGGATGCGCGACAGCATGTAGCAGACGCGCCCCGCCGCGCCAGCGGGCAATCCCTCTCGGACCGGGGCGAGGGCGGCGGGCGGTCCCGGCGGCGCGCCGGAAAAGCATTTCGAAACAGAGGCCTGGAGGTCGCGCGCCGCTTTTGACGCAGGCGCGAAGGCCGGGTTGACGGGGCGCCCGCCCCTCCGTAATGTCCGCCCGTCCCGAACGGCGCGCCGGTCGGGCGCGGGAGAGGCCATGCCCACCGACGAGCACGACGCCCGGCTGCGGGACCTCGACGCGCGGATCGCCGCGCTGCGCGAGTCCAGGAAGCCGAAGCGCACGCCGGGGGCCGAGAAATTCACCGCCGCGTCGATGGCGTGGCGGATGGTTCTCGAACTCGTGGTCGGCGTCCTGCTCGGCGCGGCGATCGGCTGGGGTCTGGATGGGCTGGCGGGCACGTTGCCGCTGTTCCTCCTGATCTTCGGGGGGCTGGGCTTCGCCGCGGGCGTGCGCACGATGATGCGCTCGGCTGCGGAGTTGCAACGGCGCGACGCGATGCGAGACGGTGGCGAGACGACGGCCGCGCGCGGCCCCGAAGCGAAGGACTGACAGGTGGCTTCGAGCGAACCCGGCGAGATGCACATCGACCCCATGAGCCAGTTTCTGGTGAAGCCGCTTTTCGGCGGCGACATGGGGCTCTTCACCATCACCAATTCGACGCTGTGGATGGCGATCATCATCGGCGCGGTGTCTCTGCTGCTGATCGGCGGCGTGCGCTCGCGCGCGCTCGTGCCCTCGCGCATGCAGTCCGTCGCCGAGATGATCTACGGCTTCGTGCGCCAGATGGTCGTCGACATCGCCGGCGAAGAGGGGCTTAAATACTTCCCGTACATCTTCACCCTGTTCATCTTCGTGTTCTTTTCGAACCTGATGGGCATGATCCCCTATTCGTTCACGGTGACCAGCCACATCGCGGTGACGGGGGTGCTGGCCCTGATCGTGTTCGTGACCGTGACGGTGATCGGCTTCCTCAAGCATGGCGTCGGGTTCCTCGGCTTCTTCTGGCCCAAGGAGGCGCCGCCGGCGCTGCGCCCGGTGCTGATGATCATCGAGCTGATCTCCTATTTCGTCCGCCCGATCAGCCATTCGATCCGTCTCGGCGCGAACATGCTCGCGGGCCACGCGGTGCTGAAGGTGTTCGCCGGCTTCGTCGGGCCGCTCGGGCTCGCCGGCGTCGTGCCCTTCGCGGTGATGGTGGGGCTGGTCGGCTTCGAGTTCATGGTCGCGGCCATCCAGGCCTATGTCTTCACGATCCTGACCTGCGTGTATCTCAACGACGCGCTGCACATGCACTGACCGCGGGTCGGCGCGCGCATCTCCAGTCTTTCAACCTCAAGGAGCCTCCCATGGAACTCGAAGCAGCGGCCGCCCTCGGCAAGTACATCGGCGCGGGTCTGGCGTGCCTCGCGATGGCCGGCGCCGGCATCGGCGTGGGCCATGTCGCCGGCAACTTCCTCGCCGGCGCCCTGCGCAACCCGGCCGCCGCCAAGGAGCAGACCGCGACGCTCTTCATCGGCATGGCCTTCGCCGAAGCGCTCGGCATTTTCGGCCTCGTCGTCGCGATGCTGCTTCTGTTCGCCGTCTGAGGCTGGCGGCCCGGCTCCATCCGGAGCCTGCCGACGGAGTTGGGTCGCGCGCAGGCGCGGCCCGTGACGATCCCGGGAGAGCGTGATGGCGACTGAAGCCGGCGGCCACGGCGCCGACGCCGCTGCGAGCGGCATGCCGCAGCTCGATTTCAACACCTTCCCCAGCCAGATCTTCTGGTTGCTGGTGGCGTTGGTCGCGCTCTACTACATCCTCAGCAAGGTCGCGCTGCCGCGCATCGCGGGCGTGATCGAGGAGCGGCACGACGCCATCGAGGACGATCTCGACCGCGCCGGCGAACTCAAGCGCCGGGCCGCCGACGCCGAGCGGGCCTACGAGGCCGCGCTCGCCGAGGCCCGCGCCCGCGCCGGCGAGATCGCCGCCAAGGCGCGCGCCGAAATCCAGGCCGACGTCGACAAGGCCATCGCCAAGGCCGACGCCGAGATCGCGGCTCAAGCCGCGGAAGGCGAGGCGCGCATCGCCGAGATCCGCGCCAGCGCCCTGCGCGACATCGAGGAGGTCGCCTCCGAGACCGCCGCAGCGCTCGTCGAGGCGATGGCTCCCGGCGCCGCGGCGCCCGAGGCGGTCAAGGCGGCGGTCGCCGCGCGCATGCAGGGCTGAGGGGCGAACATGGCCATTCTTTACGACACCTACCTCGTCGTCGCGCTCGCCTTCCTGGGCTTCTTTCTCGTGCTGTGGCGCTACGGCGTCCACAACATGATCTTCAAGTCGCTCGACGCGCGCGCCGATCGCATCCGCTTCGAGCTCGAAGAGGCGACGCGCCTGCGCGAGGAGGCGCAGAGCCTTCTCGCGAGCTACGAGCGCAAGCAGCGCGACGTCGAGGAAACCGCCGCCGCCATCGTCGCCCGCGCCAAGGAAGACGCGCAGATCGCCGCCGAGGAGGCGCGCAAGGCGCTCGCCGTCTCGATCGAGCGCCGGGTGAAGTCGGCGAAGGACCAGATCGCCGCCGCCGAGACCGCCGCCGTGCGCGCGGTGAAGGACCGCGCCGTCGACGTCGCCTCCGCCGCCGCCGCCGACGTGATCGCCGCCTCGATGACCGATGCCGCCGCGAATGCGCGCGTCGACGCCGCCATCGCCGAGATCGGGCGTAAGCTGCACTGACCGCAGCCGCGCCGGCGCCGCCGGGCGCGGGCGAGGTCGCCCTCCTGCGGCGCGGCGCGCTCTCGACTGCGCGGGGCGGGGCCGGCATGGTGCGGGCGTTTCCCCAAGCCGGACGCGCAGATGACCGCTTCTCTCCGCAGTTCTTCCCCAGACCACGACCTGCTCGCGCAGTTCGAGGTCCTCCAGTCCCGTCTCGCCGCGCCGATGCACGCCCGCGACGCCGCCGAGGCGCTCGGCGTCTCCGAGGGCGCGCTGACCGAGGCGCGCCGCGCCTCCCCCGCCGCCGTCGCCCTCCGCGGCCCTGACGCGGCGAGCGGCTATGCGCGGCTGTTCGCGCGGCTGGCGGGGCTGGGCGCTGCGATGGGGCTGACGCGGAACGCCCATTGCGTCATCGAGATCACCGACGCCTACGCCGAACCGCGCGAAGCGGAGGGCGTCGCGGTGCTGGACGGGGCGCTCGGGATGCGGATCGACTGGCGGCGGTGGCGGGCGGCCTATGCGATGGCCGAGCGCACGCCGCATGGCGACCATCGCTCGATCCAGTTCTTCGACGCCTCGGGCGATGCCGTCCACAAGGTCTATTGCGCGCAGGAGACCGACGCCGCCGGGTTCGAGGCGCTGATCGCCGATTGGTCCGACCCCGACGCTCCGCCCCGAACCTTCGATGCGCCGAGCCCCGCGCCCGCCGATCCCGAGAATGGCGAGACGTTGCGGACGCTCGGGCGCGGCGCGGCGCGCGCGCTGCTGGAGGGGGCGGCGCAGGCGGGGCTTCCAATACGCCTCGAAGTGGGCAGTTCTGGGTGCCTGCAGCGCTTCAGAGGGCGGGTGGAGACGATCAAGACCACCGGCGCCTGGCTCAACGTGCTCGACCCGCATGTGAATCTGCACATGCGCTGGGACCGGATCGCGGCGGCGCGCCTCGCGCGCGCGGAGGACGGGACCGAGCGCGTGGAATTCCGCGACGCGGGCGGCGCGCTGTTCTGCGTCATGGCCGACGCCGCGACCGAGGCGGGGCCGTCGGCTGCGGGGTGGCGGACGCTGGCGGACGCGTTGCCCGGCGTCTGACGGCTCTCGGCCTCGAACCGCTCGGACTGGCCGCGCTCAGACCGGAGGCGCGAGGTAGTCCGCGTCGGCGACCGGCTCCAGCCAGTCCGCCGTCGCGCCGCCGTCGGCTTCCTGAATGGCGAGATGGACCATGCCGATCTCGGGGGCCGCGCCGTGCCAATGCTTCTCGCCCGGCGCGATCCACACCGTGTCGCCGGGGTGGATTTCGCGCACCGGCTCGCCCGCCTTCTGGACGCGCCCGACCCCGGAGAGAACGTGCAGCGTCTGGCCGAGCGGGTGGGTGTGCCAGTTGGTGCGCGCGCCCGGCTCGAAGGCGACGCGCAGCGCGCGGACCCGCGCGGGCGCCGGCGCCTCGATCACCACGTCCTGCCAGACCGTTCCGGTGAAATACTCTGCGCTCGCGCGGCGGCTGGGGCGGGCGGCGGGGGGGAAGATCTCCATGGGGGCGCTCCTGTCGGCCGCGTCAGTCGCGGCCGCGGAAAGGCGAGGCGGGATAGACGCCAAGCACTTTCAGATGGTTGGTGAAAAAGCCGAGCTCCTCGAGCGCCAGTCGCACCGGCTCGGTCTCCGGGTGGCCCTCGATGTCGGCGTAGAACTGCGTGGCGGTGAAGGAGCCGTCGGTCATGTAGCTCTCGAGCTTGGTCATGTTGACGCCGTTGGTCGCGAAGCCGCCCATCGCCTTGTAGAGCGCCGCGGGCACGTTGCGCACCTGAAAGACGAACGTCGTCATCGCAAGTCCGCCCTGCGGGTCGGCCTCGATCTTCTGGCGGCTCATCACGAGGAAGCGCGTCGTGTTGTGGGCGGCGTCCTCGATGTCTTCAGCCAGCACGGCGAGACCGTGGATCTCGCCGGCGAGCCGCGAGGCGATGGCGGCGCGCTCGGGGTTCTTCGCCTCGGCGACCAGCGCGGCGGAGCCCGCCGTGTCGGCCCCGATGACGGGCCTGATGGCGCGGTCCTTGAGGAAGCGGCGGCACTGGCCGAGCGCGACGGTGTGGCTCTGCGCTTCGCGGATGTGGTCGAGCGCCGCGCCGGGGACGCCGAGCAGCTGGAGCCGGATCGGCACGAAATGCTCGCCGATGATGTACAGGCCGCTCTCGGGCAGCAGGTGGTGGATGTCGGCGACGCGGCCGTAGAGCGAGTTCTCGACCGGCAGCATCGCCAGCCGCGCCTCGCCGCCCTTCACCTTCGCGATCGCCTCCTCGAAGGTGGGGCAGGGCAGGGGCTCCATCTCGGGGAACACCTCGCGGCAGGCCTGGTGCGAATAGGCCCCGAGTTCGCCCTGAAATGCGATGCGGCGGGCGGCGTCTTGCGGCATGGGCGCTCTCCGGCTACACGGCGCGCACGGCCGCATCCTGACGATCGGACGCGGTGTATACGGGTTGCCGCCAGAGCCGGAAAGGCCATATCGCGATGCGTGGGCGCGCGATGCGCGGGCGCGCGCTGCGCATGCGAAACGGCAGGCGCCGGCGGCGCCGGGACAACATTGCGGCGGCTGCGGCGCGCCGAACCATGACCCCCGACGCGAGCGGGGGCGCGTCAGGGAAGAGGTCTGCTCGATCATGAACAGTTTCGAGATGAACAAGCTCTTCGGAGCCGGCGTCGGCGCGCTGCTGATGTTCCTGCTGATGGGCTTTTTCGCGGAGAGCATCTACGAGGTGAAGCCGCCGCGCACCGCCGGCTACGCCGTCGACGTCCCCGAGCCGGCGGCCGCCGTCGCCGAGGCCGAGCCGGAGCCGGAGGTCGACCTGCCGACGCTGCTCGCCGCCGCCGACCCCGCCGAGGGCGAGAAGGTCTTCCGGCAGTGCGCGGCCTGTCACAAGGTGCAGGACGGCGCGAATGGGGTGGGTCCGCATCTGTGGGGCGTGATCGGGCGCGAGGCGCAGTCGGTCGAGGGTTTCCGCTATTCCGGCAAGCTCGCAGAAGTGGTGGACGTCTGGACCTTCGAGGAGATCGACGCCTTCATCGCCAACCCCAAGGGTTACGCGCCGGGCACCTCGATGAGCTACGCCGGGTTGAAGAAACCCGAAGACCGCGCCGCCGTGCTGGTCTATCTCAACGAGGCCGACGGCTCGCCCGAGCCGCTTCCGGCAGCCGAGCAGGCGCCGGCTGAGGAGGCCGCCGAGACGCCGGCTGGGGACGCAGCGGCTGAGGACGCAGCGGCGGAGGAGACCGAGGTGACCGAGGCGCCGACGGACGATGCTGCGGAGGATGCGGCAGCCGCCGAGGCGCAGACCGAAACGGAGGAAGCTTCGGCTGAGGCCGTCGCCGACGCGCCCGCCGAGGTCGCCGCCGAAGCGCCCGCCGATGAGCAGACGCCGCCCGCCGAGGAGATCGAGGTCGCCGCCGTGGAGCCTGCTTCCGAAGAGGCGCCCGCCGAAGCTGTCGCCGAAGCTCCCGCCGAAGCGGCCGCGGATGCGAGCGCCGGCGCGCTGATGGTCGGGCTCGACGCCGATTTCGCGGCGCTGCTCGCCGCCGCCGACCCCGAGGAGGGCAAGAAGGTCTTCCGCAAGTGCCAGTCCTGCCACCGCCTTGGCGAGGGGCAGAACGCGGTCGGCCCGTCGCTCTGGGGCGTGATCGGGCGCGACGTCGGGACGGCGGCGGGGTTCAGCTATTCCGACGCGATGGGCGGGTTCGGCGGCGCATGGACCTACGCCCAGCTCGACGGCTACCTCGCCGATCCCAAGAGCTACATGCCCGGCAACAAGATGTCCTTCGCCGGGCTGAAGAAGGCCGAGGAGCGCGCGGCTGTGATCGCCTATCTCAACGAAGTCGACGGGTCGCCGGAACCGCTCCCGGCGCCCTGACGGAACGGACTTGCGCCCCGCCATCGCGTTCTGCGCGGCGGGGCGCTCAGCCGCCGGACTTGCCGCGCGCCTCCGGCGCACGGCGCATCTGCGCTTCGAATGCGGGGGTGAGGAAGCCGCCTTCGCGCGCGCGGCGCAGGATTTCGTCGAGCATGGCCTGCGAGATGAACGGCGCGCCGGTCTCGACGCAGCGCGCCATCGCGCCGGAGTTGACCTCGCGCCAATCCTCCCGCAGCGAAGCCGGCGACAGGCCGGGGACGAGGGCGATCGCATCCTTCGGGCAGTTCCGCGCGCAGGCGCCGCACTGGATGCAGAGCCCTTCGGCGAAATCGAGCGTCGCGCGCTCGGCTTCGGCGTAGCGGACCGCGCCGGTCGGGCAGACTTTCGCGCAGACGCCGCAGAGGATGCAGCTTTCCGCATCGACGGCGATGGCGCCCAGCGTCGCGCCGCCGGGCAGGGCGACGCCTTCGAAGCCCTCGGGTTCGAGCTGCGACAGCGCTGTCTGGAGCAGCGCGCGCTTGCCGGCGGCGGCGAGGGGCGGGCCGGCTCGCGGGGCGGCAGTCGCTTCGGCGTCGAGCGCCACCGCCGCGGCGCCGAGCCCGAACGCCTCGGCGATGATCGAGGCCGCCGCGGCCCGCGCCTGCAGCGTCGCCCGCTGGCGCGGCGGCGCGTCGGGGCCGAGCCCAAGAGAAACGCCCGCTGCGCCCTGCGCCAGCGCCGCGAACCACAGCTCCTCGCCCAGCTGCGCGGCGGAAGTGAGCGCGAGGTCGCCGCCGGGGCCGACGCGGAGCGGGCCGGCGCCGGCCTGCGCCACGCGGTCGAGCAGGGCGGCGCGGCTCGGGTCGGCGACGCTCAGCGCGCCGGTCGGGCAGGCGAGCGCGCAGGTGGCGCAGCCCTGACACAAAGTCGGCTCGACGAGGATGCGCCCGCCCTCGGAGCGGATCGCCTCGGCGTCGCAGACGTCGAGGCAGCGCGAACAGGCGCGCGCGCCGCCCACGTCATGCGCGCAGATCGACGCGTCATAGGCGAAGTATTTCGGCTTGTGGAACGTCCCCTTCAGCGCGCGCGCCTGCGCTGCGACCGCCTCGGCGTCCTCGGGGCGGGCGCGCAGATAGCCCAGAGGCGGGATCGCGGCGGCGATGGCGGGCGCGGCCTGAAGGTCGATCACCACGTCGGCGGGGTGGGCGACCGGATGCGAGTCCGCGTCGCGCGCCACATGCGCCAGAAACGCGCCGAGCCAGCCCTTCAGCCCGGCGACCCGGCCGGGAATGCGGCGCACCGCTTCGGCGTCGCCCCCGTCCAGCCCGGGCGCGACCAGCGTCGCCTCGCGGTCGGGGCCGAGAAGGCGGGCGACCTCCAGCCCCTCCGGCCCGTCGGCGAGCACCAGAACGCGGTCCTCGGCGCGGTAGAGCACCCCGCCGAGCGGGGCGTCGCCGTCGCGGACGGGCGTCAGCCGGGCGGGGCAGCGTGCGTCGGGCGTCGGGGGCATTGCCAGCTCTCGCAAGTGTTTCCGCACGCCACCAAACCACAGCGCCGCCGCGCCCGCCTTGCGCCCTTACGCCGCGCGCCCGCCATCCCAGCGCCGCGCCAGCGCCCAGGCCGCCCCGAGCCCCAGCGCCGAGAGCGCGGCGCCGATCCAGTAGACCCCGCCGCCGAACGCGGGAAACGCCGCCGCCGCGCCGAGCGTCGCCGCCGCCATCGCCAGCCCGCCCGCGCCTGCGCCGATCAGCCCCTGCGCGGTCGCGGAGGCGCCGGGCGGCGCGGCTTTGGCGACGAAGGCCACCATCGCCAGATGCGCCGGCGCGAACGTCAGCGCATGGCCGATCTGGAGCGGCCAGAGCCACGCCAGAGCGGGGTCGAAGGCCATCGCGCTCCAGCGGGCCAGCCCCGCCGCGCCGGCGAGCGCGAAGGCCCCGGCCACGCCCAGCCGCTCCGTCAGCGCCGCGCCGAAGGCGAGCATCAGCGCGACCTCCGCCGCCACGCCGATCGCCCACAGCGCGCCGATCAGCTCCGCGTCGATCCCCTGCGCGCGCCAATGCACCGAGCCATAGGCGTAGAGCGGCCCGTGGGCGGCCTGAAGCGCCGCGCTCGCCAGCGCCGCGAGCAGGAAGGGCGTGGAGCGGGCGAGACGGAGGGCGGCGGCGAAGTCGAGCCGCGGATCGGCCGTGTCGCGCGCCCCGCCGGGATGGGCGAGCGAGACCGCCGCAAGCGCGGCGAGGCTCGCGACGATCCACCATTGCGCCGCGTCGATCCCCCAGCGCGCGATCGCCCAGCCGCAGAGCAGGTTCGCCGCCAGAAACGCCGCCGACCCCACCGCCCGCGCCGGCGCATAGGCGAAGCCGTGCCGCCGGCCCGCAGCCGTCGCCAGCGCGTCGCCGAGCGGGATCGTCCCCGACAGCGCGACCGCCCCCAGCAGGGTCAGCGCGAAGAGCGCCGCTCGGGTCTCGACCCAGCCGGGCGCGGCGTAGGCGATCACGCCCACAAGGCTGAGCAGCGCCAGCGCCGTGCGGCGGCGGCCCGTAAGATCGGCGAGCCACGGCGCCCCGACGCCGGCGGCGATGCGCGCGAAGATCGCGACGCCGAGCCACAGCCCGATCTCCGCTTGGCTCAGCCCCCAATCCTCGAGCCAGAGCGGCCAGAAGGGCAGCCACGCCCCGAGCGCCGAGAAGATCGCGACATAGAAGGCCATGGTCATCCGGCCCGCCGGGCCGAACAGCCCGCGCAGGCCAGGAGAGGCGGTCACAACCCGAAAGCCGCGTAGGGCAGGAAGGCGACCGGATCGCCCGGCGCGATCTCGACCGCCAGGTCGCCGAGTTCGACCAGCCCGTCGGACCAGCTCAGGCCCCCGATCAGCCCGGAGCCTTCGGAGTGGAAGACTTCGACTGCGCCCGCATCGTTCAGACGGGCGCGCAGATACTCCGTTCGCCCGGCCTTCTTGCGCTTGGCGAAGGCCGCCGGCAGAAGCAGCGGGCGGGGTTCGGGCCAGTCGCCGCCCGCCATCACGCTCAGCGCCGGGCGCGCGAAGATCAGAGCGCAGACGAAGGCCGCGACCGGGTTGCCCGGCAGGCCGAACACCGGCTTGCCGCTCCAGACGCCCATGGCGAGCGGTCGGCCCGGCTTCATCGCGATCCGCCACACCGACAGCGCGCCGCTCTCGCGCAGGAGCCGGCTCATATGGTCCTCGTCGCCCGCCGAGGCGCCGCCGGAGGTCAGCAGCGCGTCGCAGGCGGCGGCGCCCGCGCCGAGCGCCGCGCGCACCGCCTCGGCGTCGTCGGGCGCGGCGCCGAGATCGACCGGCGCGAAGCCCAGCCGCGCCAAAAGCGCCAGCAGCATCGGGCGGTTGCTGTCGAACACGGCCCCTATGGCCGCGTCGAGGCCGGGATCGGCGAGTTCGTCGCCGGTCGAGAGCACGCCGACGCGCAGCCGCCGCCACGCCCTCACCTCGCCGACGCCGCCCGCCGCGATCTGGGCGAGGTCGGCGGGGCCGAGGCGGCGCCCGGTCGGCGCGGCGGGCGCGCCCAGCGCGAGGTTCTCGCCGGCGGGGCGGATGTTGGCGCCCGCTTTCAGCCCCCGGCGCAGCGCGATCTCGCCGTCGCCGAGGCCCACATCCTCGTCCATCGCCACGCAATCGGCGCCCTTGGGGATCAGCGCGCCGGTCAGGATGCGCAGGGCGGTCCCCGGAGGCACGGCGCCGTCATAGGGCGCGCCTGCAGCCGAGCGGCCCGCCATCAGCTTCAGCCGCGCCTCGGGCGCGTCGCCCAGCGCGGCGTGGGCCAGCGCATAGCCGTCCACCGCCGAATTGGGGGCCGGCGGATGGGCGCGTCGGGCGCGGGGCGCTTCGGCGAGAAAGCGCCCGTCGGCCTGCGCGAGCGGCAGGGTCTCGGGGTCGACGACGCGGCGCATCGCGCCGCGCAGATGGGCGAGCGCCTCGGCCACCGGCGTCCAATGGACGCCCGGCGGCAGGGCGAAGCAGTCGTCGCGCATCGGCGGGGCCTCGGGCGCCGGCCTTGCAGCCCCGACCGCCTCCGCCGCCGCCGCGCGCAGGGCGTCCTCGTGCCCGACCCCGAAAATCCACGCCTCCTCGCGCGCGACGACCGCGCGCTCGGCTTCGTCGAGCTCCGCCGCCGCGCCGAACAGCGCGGCGAGCCGCCCGCTTGCGTCGAGCCGCGCGAAGGCGGCGGCCGCGGTGCGGACTTGCGCGCTGTCCTTGGGTTCGTCCGCCGCGCGCGCCTGCGCGGCGACGCCGTCGATCAGGGCGTAATAGGTCTCGGCGAGCACGACGGGCGCGTCGCAGGCGGCGAGGCCAGTCTCGAAGGGCCAGACCGCGACGCCGCCCGCCAGCCGCCGCCGAAGCCGCGCGAGCCCCGCGATGCCGAGCAGCGCCTGACTGCCGACCGAGCCCGTGGTGTAGAGCTTCCAGCAGGGTTGCGCGCCCGAGGCGCGACGCTCGACGCGGCGCAACTCGGGCAGGGCCGCGTCGCGGGGCTTCTTCTCCGGCACGCCGGGATGGTTCGCCGTCGCGGGGCGGCCCCAGAACGGGCCGCCGCCGGGCGTCAGCGCATTCAGCCGCTCGGCGACGGCGAAGCGGTTGTTGGCGTTGTCCGGCGCGTCCTCGACCGCGTCTGCCAGCCATTCCCACAGCGCGAGCGCCTCTGGGCGACCCGTCACCGCCTCGGCGAAGCCCTCGGGATAGCCGAACGGGAAATCGAAAACCGCGAGCGCCCGCCGGCCCGCGTCGCGCTCCGCGCGCAGCAAGTCCTCCAGCCGTTGCAGCGCCTCGGCGCGGGTGCGGCAGTAGATCGGCGGCGCGATCTCGGCGCCGCGGGCGAGGCCGATCCAGATCGCGTCGGCGGTCGGGCGTTTGGGCGACGGTGTCGCCTGCGCCGACCAGTCGACGGTCGCGATCAGGTCGAAGCGCCGCGTCATCTCAGGCCGAGATCGCTCAGGATGAAGTCGGCGATGGCGGCGGCGTCGTCGAGCGGCAGCAGCGGCAGGGCGACGCCCTCGACCGGGTCGTTGGAGGCGACGGCGCGCACCGTGGGGTCCTCGCGCGCGATCAGCGGCGCGCCGGTCGCCGCGCGCCACGCCTCGACTTTGGCGTGACGGTCGCGCTTGTAGCCCTCGACCAGCACCAGATCGACCGGCGAGAGCTGCGCCAGCAGCTCCGACAGCGGCGGCTCGGGCAGGCCGCGCAGCTCGCTCATCAGCGCCCAGCGCTGGGAGGCGCAGACCAGCACCTCGCGCGCCCCGGCGGCGCGGTGGCGCCAGCTGTCCTTGCCCTCATGGTCGATGTCGAAGGCGTGGTGGGCGTGCTTGACGGTGGAAACGGTCAGGCCGCGCCCGGAAATCTCCGCGACCAGCTTCTCCATCAGCGTGGTCTTGCCGGCGTTCTTCCAGCCGACGACGCCATAGACGTTCATGCGAGCTCCGCGATGCGCGCCGCCTCGGCGCGATCCTCAGGCGTGTTGACGTTGAAGAACGGGTCGGGCGGCCCGCCGTCGAACACGGCGCGGGCGCAGCCATGGCCGTCGGTCCAGTGCAGGATCTTGCGCAGCCCGCCGTCCAGCGCCGCGCGCAGATCGCCGGCCAGCGCCGTCGGCCAGAGGCCGAAAGTCGGGTGGTCCCAGAGCTTTCCGGCGTCGTCGGGGGCGGCGGCGCAGGCGAGCGGAGTTCCGTCCCGCGCCGCCGCCTCGCGCAGGCGCGCGACGAGGTCGGCGGGAAAGAACGGCGTGTCGCCCGCGGCGGTGACGATGGCGTCCGCACCCTGCGCCGCCGCCGCCTCCATCCCCGCGAGCACGCCCGCCAGCGGGCCGGCGTAACCGGTCACCCCGTCGGCGACGACCGGCAGGCCGTAGGCCGAGAAGCGCGCCGGGTCGCCATTGGCGTTGAGGATCAGCCCGTCGCATTGCGGGGCGAGCCGGTCGATCACGCGCGCGAGCAGGCTGCGCCCGGCGATCTCGATCAGGCACTTGTCGCCGCCGCCCATCCGCGTGGCGAGCCCGCCCGCGAGGATCACTCCGATGGGCTTCTCAGTCATCGGCGGCGCTCTTGCGGCGGTGCTTCGGGTCTTCCTCGGCGACGCTGTCGGGGTCGACGTCCCAGATCAGCCGCTCCGCCCCCGACAGGCAGACGAAGCGCTTGCCGCGCATCCGCCCGATCAGCGTCAACCCCACCTGCCGCGCGATCTCGACGCCCCACGCCGTGAAGCCCGAGCGCGAGGCGAGCGCCGGCACGCCCATCATCGCCGTCTTGATCACCATCTCCGAGGTCAGCCGACCGGTGGTGTAGATCAGCTTGTCGGCGGTTCGGACGCGGTTCATCAGCGCCCAGCCGGCGATCTTGTCCACCGCGTTGTGGCGGCCGACATCCTCCATGTAGACGAGCGGGCGGTCGCCTTCGCAGAGCACGCAGCCATGGATCGCGCCGGCCTCCAGATAGAGGCTCGGTGCGGTGTTGATCTTCTTCGCGAGCGCATAGAGGGCCGAGGCGCGCACCTCGCCCTGCGGCAGGGCGAGGCCGTCCAGCGCCTCCATCATGTCGCCGAACACGGTGCCGACCGCGCAGCCCGAGGTGCGGGTCTTCTTCTTCAGCTTCGCCTCGTAATTGGTGGCGCGTGCGGTGCGCACGACCACGGTCTGCAACTCGTCATCATAGTCGACGCCGGTCAGCTCGTCATCGGCGCGCAGCATGTTCTGGTTGCGCAGATAGCCGACGGCCAGCAGATCGGGATGGTCGCCGATCGTCATGGCGGTGACGATCTCCTGACTGTTGAGGAAGATCGTCAGCGGGCGCTCCTCGACCACGCGGATCTCGACCTCCGCGCCCATGTGGTCGCGCCCGGTGACGGGGCGCGTGAGGCGCGGATCGGCGGGGTCGGGGGCGATCAGGAAGTCGGTCATGCGCGGCTCGGTTGGGAAGGCGCGCGATATGAGCATGCCGTGCGGGCGGCGCCAACCGGGCGCGCCCGCGCGCCGCCGTCGCGGTCGGGCGGGTCAGCCCCGGATCATCCGCCGCAGCACCGCGTCGCGCAGCACGAAATGGTGGCGCAGCGCCGCGCCGGCGTGGACGAGCAGCAGAAGCGTCAGCGCCGCCGCGCCGCCGGTGTGGATCGCGCGGAACGCCGCTTCGAGCCCCGCATCGCCGGGGACGAAGGGGTCCGGCATCTCGAACAGGCCGAAGACCATGTTGCGCACGCCGTACATGTCCTGAAGCGGCGAGGCCGACGCCATCAGCCAGCCGCTGACCGGGAGCGCGATCATCAGCGCGTAGAGCGCCCAATGCGCGGCGACCCCCGCCGCCTTCTCCCAGCGCGGACCCTCCGGCGGGGCCGGGGCGACGGGGTTGGCCATCCGCCACGCCAGCCGCAGCGCCGCCAGCCCGAAGACCAGCGCGCCCCAGCTCTTGTGGGTCTGCGTCAGCGCGAAGCGCGCGTAGAGGTCGTCGACGAAATTCGCCATCCAGAGACCTAGGCCCAGCTGGAACAGGATGATCGCCGCCACCGCCCAGTGCAGCAGGCGGGCGGGCCATCCCCAGCCGGTATCGGTGTTGCGCAGGCTCATGCTCGCCTCCTCGCGGTCACTACTCGGGCGCCGGGCGCAGCGCGAGCGCGAAGCGCACGGTCACCGCGTCGCCGATGTCGAGCACGACGTCCGACAGGCCGAGCCCGAGGTCGAAGTCGCGCCGGTTGACGGTCAGGGCGCCGCTCGCCGTCGCGGTCGTCTCGCCCAGCGTCAGGGCGAGCGGCGCGCGGATGATCACCGTCGACCCCTTGATGGTCAGATCGCCGAGCGCCGTCCAGTCTCCCTCCGTCCCCTCCAGCCGCGCGAGACGGTAGCGCGCGGCCGGATGATTGGCCGCGTCGAACCATTCGGGGCCTTGCGCGAAGGCGGTCTCGACCGGGTGCTCCAGCTTCAGCCCGCGCGCGGCGATGCGGACTTCCATCCGCGCCGCTTCCGGCGCGTCGGGGTCGAACACGCCCTCGCCCTCGACCTCGGCGAAGCGCCCGGTCCGCGTCTCGCCGTTCAGCGCGTATTCGAAGACGATCTCGGACGCCTCCCCGTCGAGCCGCCAGTCGACCGGCCCGGCCTGCGCCGAAGCGCCCAGCGCCAGCGCGGCGAGCGTCGCTGCGATCCGCCTCATCGGGGTTCCTCCGCTCCGGCGACGGGCAGTCCGCCCGCCGCAGAAGCAAGGTAGGGCGATCAGCGCTGTCTGGTGATCTCGAAATCGGCGCGGACCGGGATCACGTCGAACGCGCCGCTGGCGAAATTCATGCCGTGCTCGGCGCGCACGATCTCGCCGGTCACGGCGAAGCCCGCCACGGTGATCTCGGGGTTGAAGGGCGAGGGGGCGAGCTTGTTCATCGTCGCCGCGAAGGTCGTCTCGCGGGTCACGCCGCGCAGTGTGAGGTCGCCGGTGATCTCGAAGGCGTTCTCGCCCGTGGGGGTCACGCGCGTCGAGACGAAGGTGATCTCGGGGTGGCTGGCGACGTCGAGGAAGTCGGCGTTGCGCAGATGCGTGTCGCGCGGCTCCCAGGCGGTGTCGATGGACGACGCGTCGATCACGATGCGCACTTCGGCCGAGGAGAAATCCTCAGGGTCCAGCGCGACGTCGATGTCGAAGGCGCGGAACTGGCCGTGCACCATCGAAAAGCCGAGATGGTCGGCGGTGAAGGTCACATGGGCGTGGCTCTTGTCGAGCTCCCAGCCCTCCGCGAAGGCGGGGGCGGCGAGAGCGGCGGCGAAGGCGGCGGCGATCAGACTGTGGCGCATGGGACATCTCCTGGGGGAAATCAGATGGACCAGAGATAACTCATGCCGTTGGGGCGACAAAGAAGCACGTAAGGGAAAGATCGTTTCCATTTCCGGTGTAACGGGGCGTGCGACGGCGCCGCGCCCCTCGGCTCGGCTTGTCGCCTCGCATCCACCCGTTAACATGGAAGGATGTTCGACGCCCTCCTTCCCCGCGCGACGCCCCGCGTCGCGCCGCTGTCCGCCGCCGCCGCGGGGCGGCGCCTGCGTCGCGCCGCGCGGCCGTGAGCGGCGTGCTCGGACTGGCGGCGCGCCGGCTCGCGTTCGGGGTTGGAACGCTGCTGGCCGTGTCGCTGCTGATCTTCGGGGCCGTCGAGCTGTTGCCGGGCGATCTCGCCGAGCAGGTGCTGGGACGGTCGGCGACCGAGGAGACGGCGCAGGCGCTGCGCGTGAAGCTCGGCCTCGACCGCCCGGCCTGGGAGCGCTACGGCGACTGGCTCGGCGGCGCGCTGCGGGGCGAGTTCGGCGTCTCGCTGACCAACGGCCGCGCCGTCGCCGAGCAGATCGGGCCGAGGCTCGCCAATACGCTGTTCCTTGCGCTCTACGCCGCTGCGATCGCCACGCCGCTCGCGCTGGCGCTGGGGCTGATGGCGGCGCTCTGGCGCGACACGATCTTCGACCGCGTCGCCAATGTCGCGACGCTGACGGCGATCTCGAGCCCGGAATTCTTCCTCGGCTACATCCTCGTGCTGGCGCTGGCGGTGCAGACGCCCCTCTTTCCCGCCATCGCCACGGTCAATCCCGAGATGGGATTCTTCGAGCGGCTGCACCGCACGACGCTGCCGGCGCTGACGCTCACGCTGGTGGTCACCGCGCACATGATGCGGATGACGCGCGCAGCGGTCGTGAACCTGCTGGCGAGCCCCTATATCGAGATGGCGCGGCTGAAAGGGGCCTCGCCCGCGCGGGTGATCCTGCGCCACGCCCTGCCGAACGCGCTGGCGCCGATCATCTCGGTTGTCGCGCTCAACCTCGCCTATCTGATCACGGGGGTCGTGCTGGTGGAGGTGGTGTTCGCCTATCCCGGGGTTGGGCAACTGCTGGTGGACAGCGTGTCCAAGCGCGACTTTCCGGTGGTGCAGGCGTGCTGCCTGATCTTCGCGGCGACCTACATCATGCTCAACATCCTCGCCGATCTGGGCGCGATCCTGTCGAATCCGCGGCTGAGGCGGCCCGGATGAAGGGCGCGGCGTGAGCGTCGGCCTCGTCCTCTGGCTCGGCGGAGGGTTCGTCGCGGCGATGGCGTTCGCGCTCGCGTTGCGATGGGGCGCGGCCCGCGCCGGGGGCGGCGAGACCGCTATGCCGCTCACGGCGGCCTTCGGGCTGGTGGTCGTGGCGCTCTACCTCGCAACTGCGGCCTTCGCGCCGCTCATCGCGCCCTTCGGCGAGGCGGAGGTGGTGGGCGCCGCCTACGCCCCGCCCGACGCGCGGATGCGGCTGGGCGGCGACCAGCTCGGGCGCGACCTGTTCAGCCGGCTGATCTACGGCGCGCGCAACACGGTCGGCGTCGCGCTGCTGACCACCGCCATCGCCTTTTCGGTCGGGGCGCTGCTGGGGATCGCGGCGGCGTTGCGCGGCGGCTGGGTCGATCAGGGGCTCGGGCGGCTGGCGGACCTTCTGCTGTCGATCCCGCAACTCGTCTTCGCGCTGCTGCTGCTGACGATTCTCGGCCCCGGCATGGCCAATCTGATCCTCGTGATCGCGCTCCTTTACGCGCCGCTGGTGTTCCGGCTCGCGCGGGCGGTGGCGGGGGGGATCGTGGTGACGGATTATGTCGCGGCGGCGCGGCTGCGCGGCGAGAGCGCGTGGCATCTGGTGGCGCGCGAGATCCTGCCCAACGCGGCGGCGCCGCTGGCGGCGGAGTTCGGGCTGCGCTTCTGCTTCGTCTTCCTCGCCATCGCCGGGCTGTCCTTTCTCGGGATCGGCGTCCAGCCGCCGACCGCCGACTGGGGCTCGATGGTGCGCGAGAACGCCACCTTGATCTCCTTCGGCGAAATCACCCCTCTGATCCCCGCCGGCGCCATCGCCCTGCTGACGGTGGCGGTGAATTTCGTGGTGGACTGGCTGCTGCGCCGGTCCTCCGGGCTGGAGGGCTGAGCGATGGCCGACGCGCCGCTGCTGCGCATCGAGGGCCTGCGCGTCGAAGGCGGCGCCGGGGCGGGGCGCGTCGAGATCCTCAAGGGCGTGAGCCTCAGCCTGCGACGCGGCGAAGTCATGGGGATCATCGGCGAATCGGGCGCGGGCAAGTCCACGCTCGGCCTCGCGGCGATGGGCTATGCGCGCGAGGGCTGCCGGATCGCGGGCGGGCGCATCGTGTTCGACGGGCGCGAACTGACCGAAGCTTCGGAGGCGGAGCTGCGGGCGCTGCGCGGGGCGCGGATCGCTTACGTCGCGCAATCGGCGGCGGCGAGCTTCAACCCCGCCCACAAGCTGATCGACCAGCATGTCGAAGCGCCGGTGATCCACGGGCTCGCCTCGCGCGCCGACAGCATGGCGGATGCGGTCGCGCTCTATCGCCGGCTGCGGCTGCCCAACCCCGAGGAGATCGGCTTCCGCTATCCCCATCAGGTCTCGGGCGGTCAGCTGCAGCGCTGCATGACCGCGATGGCGATGGCCTGCCGGCCCGATCTGATCGTGTTCGACGAGCCGACCACCGCGCTCGACGTCACCACCCAGATCGAAGTGCTGACCGCGATCCGCGACATCGTGCGCCGCTTCGACACGGCGGCGCTCTACATCACCCACGACCTCGCCGTGGTGGCGCAGATGGCCGACGTGATCAAGGTGCTGCGCCACGGCGAGGAGGTCGAGACGGCGCCGGCGCGCCAGATGCTCGCCGCCCCGCGCGAGGCCTATACGCGGTCTCTCTGGGCGGTGCGCGGCTTCCGCCGAGACGCGCAGCCCGCCCCCGCGGTCGGGGAAGCGCCGGTGCTGGAGCTGCGGGGCGTCTCGGCCTCCTATGGCGGGACGCGGGCGCTGTGCGAGGTGTCCTTCGCGGCGCATCGCGGTCGGACGCTGGCGTTGGTGGGGGAGTCGGGCTCGGGCAAGTCCACCGCGGCGCGCGCGGCGGCGGGGCTGCTGACGCCCGATTCGGGCGAGACGCTGCTCGACGGGGAGGTCCTCGCCCCGAGCTATCGCCGCCGGACGCAGGACCAGCTGCGCCGCATCCAGATGATCTGGCAGAGCGCCGACACCGCGCTCAATCCGCGGCGGCGGTTGCGCGACATCGTCGGGCGGCCCGCGGCGCTGCATCGCGGCCTGCGGGGGCGGGCGCTGCGGCGGCGGGTGGACGAACTGCTCGACCAGATCGAGCTCGACCCCGCCGCCTTCCGCGACCGCTACCCGCCGGAGCTGTCGGGTGGGCAGAAGCAGCGCGTCGGCATCGCCCGCGCGCTCGCCGCCGAGCCGGACGTGGTGATCTGCGACGAAGTCACCAGCGCGCTCGACCAGATCGTCGCCGAAGGAATCCTGCGGCTGCTCGACCGGCTGCAGCGCGAGCTCGGGCTGGCGCTGGTGTTCATCACCCACGATCTGGCGACGGTGCGCGCCATCGCCGACGACGTCGTGGTGATGCAGGGCGGGCGGGTGGTCGAGGCGGGTCCGAAGGCCGCGATGCTGAGCCCGCCGCATCACCCCTACACGGCGAAGCTGCTGGCGAGCGTGCCGGAGATGGACCCGGACTGGCTCGACCGGCTCCTCGCTGCGCGCGGCGAGGCGCTCTCGGGCGCGCAGCCGGCGCTCGGTCGGTGAACCGGCGCCTTTTGGTCGTGCGACGACCGGTCTTGCCCTGCAACGCGCGCCGCGCCTGATTCGCCATCGACCCGCCGCTTTTCCGCCTATAGAAAAGGCGGTGCGTGACAAATCCGTCGCATCCGGAGAAAAAACGGGAGGTTCCATGTTCGGTTTCCACCAGCTGCTCGCAGGCTTCGTCGCCGGCGCGGCCGTCGCCGCGACTATGAGCGCCGCGCCAGCCCTCGCGCAGGACAAGACGGGCTGGCCGACCAACTTCACCATCGGCACGGCCAGCCAGGGCGGCACCTACTTCGTCTATGGCGCGGGCTGGGCGAACCTGATCACCGAGGCGCTCGGCGTGCCCAACAGCGCCGAGGCGACCGACGGGCCGATCCAGAACGCCGCCGGCATCCAGCTCGGCGACTATGATTTCGGCATGGTCACGATGGGCCCGGCGCGCGACGCCTGGACCGGCAACAGCCCGCTGGCGCCGGGCGTCAAGCATGACAAGCTGCGCGCGCTGTTCCCGATGTATCAGACCGGCTTCCACTTCATCGCGCTGAAGAGCTCGGGCATCACGACCCTGTCGGACGTGCCGGATGGCGCGCGCGTCGGCGTCGGCCCGCAGGGCGGCACGCCGGGCACCTACATCCCGCAGATCTTCGAGGCGCTCGGCAAGACCATCACCGTGCAGTATGGCGGCGCGGCGGACCTCGCGGGCCAGTTGCAGGACGGCCAGATCGACGTGTTCGGCTTCGCCGCCGGCGTGCCCTTCCCCGCCTTCGCGCAGGTCGAGGCGCAGGTGGCGGTCAACTTCATCGGTTTCACCGACGAGGAGATGGCGAAGGTCGTCGAGGCGCTGCCGGTGAGCCCGTTCAAGATCCCCTCCACCGCCTATTCCTCGCTGGAGGAGGATCAGAACTCGGTCGCGATGTGGAACTTCGCCGTCGCTTCGGCCGATCTGCCGGAGAGCTTCGTGTACGAAGTGACCAAGGCCATCATGACCAATCACGACAAGATGATGAGCATCCACAAGTCGTCCTCCGAAACCCTGCCGGAGAATTTCGACAAGAACACCTTCCTGCCGTGGCATCCGGGCGCGGCGCGCTGGTTCGAGGAGAACGGCTTCGCGATACCCGCCGATCTGAAGGGCTGACGCCCTTCCGCACGGCCCGCCGACGAGGTCCGGCGCGCGCTGCGCCGGGCCTCCCATCATAACAATGGGGAGGAAAGGCGATGGCGGATGCGACGCGCAAGATCGACGCTGCCGGGGCCGACGACGAGCCGCCGGCGGGGTATGAGAGGATTTTCGACGTCAAGGTCGCCAGCTGGGCGATGCAGATCGCCTGCGTGGCCTACGCAGCTTGGCATCTCTGGGTGCTCAACGTCGCGCCGCTCGAGACGCTGACATTCCGGATCATTCATGTCGCCGGCGCTCTCTGCATCGGCTTTCTGCTCGCCCGACCGGGGCTCGGGCGCGGAACGCTGCCCAAGCCGGCGGCGGCGGCGCTCGACGTCGTCTCGCTCGCATTGGTCGGCCATGCGCTGGCGCGGCTCGCCTATGCGCAGATCCATGTCTCCGGCGGCGGCGCGATGGAGCCGTGGGTGTTCGCCGGTTTCGGCGAAAGCCTGACCGCGGGGATCGCGGTCGCGATCGTCGCGGGCTGGTTCTCGCCGCCGCGCGAGACGGTGTTCCCCTGGCGCGACCTGATCCTCGTCGGCGCCACGATCGCGGTGGCGTGGTTCATGCTGTTCGGTTTCGAGCACATGGCGCTGCGGCTGCGCGCGGGCACCGGCTTCGCCGATCCGCAGAACGGCTGGACGGCGCTCGCCGGCGTGATGCTGATCCTCGAACTGACGCGCCGTGTGGCGGGGCTCGCGCTGGTGGTGATCTCGGCCGTGTTCATCTCCTACGCCTTCACCGGGCCCTTTCTGCCGGGGTTCCTCGAGCACAAGGGCTACGAGATCTGGCGCTTCTTCAGCTATCTCTACACCGGAAACGGGATTCTGGGGCCGACGACGGCGGTCTCCTCGACCTACATCATCCTGTTCATCATCTTCGCGGCCTTTCTGCAGGCCTCGCGCGTCGGCGAGTATTTCGTGAACTTCGCCTTCGCCGCCGCCGGCCATGCGCGCGGCGGCCCCGCCAAGGTCGCGGTGTTCGCCTCGGGGCTGATGGGGATGATCAACGGCACCTCGGCGGGGAACGTGGTGGCGACCGGCTCGCTGACCATCCCGCTGATGAAGAAAGTCGGCTACAAGCCGCAGACGGCTGCAGCCGTCGAGGCGGGGGCGTCGACGGGCGGCCAGATCATGCCGCCGATCATGGGCGCCGGCGCCTTCATCATGGCCGAGATCACTGGCATCCCCTACACCGAACTCGTCGTCGCCGCGCTGATCCCCGCGGTGCTCTACTTCACCTCGATCTATTTCATGGTGGATTTCGAGGCGCGGCGCCTCGGCATGAAAGGGTTGCCGCGCGACGAACTGCCGGTGTTCAGGGAGCTCGCCAAGAAGGCGTTCCTGTTCATTCCGATCTTCATTCTGATCTTCGCGCTCTATTCGGGCTATTCGGTGATCCGCGCCGGGGCCTACGCCACCGCCTCGGCGGCGATCGTCAGCTGGCTCACCCCGCATGCGATGGGGCCGCGCAAGCTGTGGGACGCGCTGGCGCTGGCGGCGCGGATGAGCATCCAGATCATCGCGGTCTGCGCCTGCGCGGGCATCATCGTCGGCGTCATCGCGATGACCGGGGTGGGGTCGCGCTTCTCGTCGCTGCTGCTGGGGCTCGCCGAGCACAGCCAGCTGCTCGCGCTCTTCTTCGCCATGCTGATCGCGATCATTCTCGGCATGGGGATGCCGACCACGGCGGCCTATGCGGTGGCGGCGTCGGTGGTGGCGCCGGGGCTGGTCGATCTCGGCATCCAGCCGCTCATCGCGCATTTCTTCGTCTTTTACTACGCGGTGGTCTCGGCGATCACGCCGCCTGTGGCGCTGGCGGCCTATGCGGGCGCGGCGATCGCGGGGTCCGAGCCGATGAAGACCTCGGTCGAGAGCTTCAAGATCGGGCTCGCGGCTTTCATCGTGCCCTTCATGTTCTTCTACTCGCCGGGGCTGCTGATGGAGGGCGAGTGGCTTGTGGTGCTGCGCAACTTCCTGACGGCGACGGCCGGGGTCTATCTGCTGTCGGCGGCGGTGACGGGCTATCTGCGGGCGCCGCTGAACCTGGCGCTGCGCGTCGCGGTGCTGGCGGCGGCGATGCTGATGATCTCCGGCGGTCTGCTGACCGATCTGATCGGGGTCGGGGTCGGGCTCGGCGTCTGGGCGCTGCAGAGCCGTCAGGCGGCGCCGCGCCCCGCCGAGTAGGGCGCGAGCCAGCCGAGGCCGTCCTCGGTGCGGGCGGCGGGGCGGTACTCCGCCCCGACCCACCCCGCATAGCCGATGCGGTCCAACTCCGCCATCAGCCAGTCGAGCCGCGTTTCGCCCCTGTCCGGCTCGGCGCGGTCGGGGACGCCCGCGATCTGGACATGGCCGATCGCGGAGCCGAGCGCCTCGATCCGGCGGGTGAGGTCGCCCTCCATGATCTGGAGGTGGTAGAGGTCGAGCTGGAGCGACAGGTTCGGCGCCCCGACCGCCTCGATCACGCGCAGCGCGTCCTCTGTGCGGCTCAAATGATAGCCGGGCATGTCGCGGCTGTTGATCGGCTCGATGGCGAACAGACGCTCCGGCGCGCTGGCGCAGGCGCGGCGCAAGTTGGCGACATAGGTCGCGCGCGCCGCGGCGCCCTCGGCGATCCCGGCCATGATGTGTATGCGTCCGGCGCCGAGCGCGTCCGCCGTGGCCAGCGCCGTCTCCAGAGCGGCCTCGAAGCGCGCCTCCGCGCCGGGGAGGGCGGCGAGGCCGCGCTCGCCCGCAGCCCAGTCGCCCGGCGGCGCGTTGATCAGGACGAGCGGCAGGCCGGCTGCGTCGAGCGCCGCGCGCAGATCCTCCGCCGCCGCGTCGTAGGGAAACAGACTTTCGACGCCCGAGAAGCCGGCCTCGGCGGCGGCTGCGGCGCGCGCGAGCAGCGGGCGCTCGGTGAACAGCCACGAGATGTTGGCGGCGAAACGCGGCATCGACGGCTCCCTCGGTCAGGCGGGCAGGGCGTCGGCGCGCAGCCAGTCGACGAGCGCCGCGCCGAGCTGTCCGCGCGCGCGCGCCGACACGAAGACGCCGATATGGCCCGCGTCGAGCGTCAGGGCGCGGCATGGGGCGCGGGTCAGCAGCGGCGCGAGCGCCAGC
The DNA here is from genome assembly GCF_036788415.1 of Rubrimonas sp. NCBI lineage: Bacteria > Pseudomonadati > Pseudomonadota > Alphaproteobacteria > Rhodobacterales > Paracoccaceae > Rubrimonas > Rubrimonas sp. The sequence goes on from NZ_DAIQNN010000001.1 coordinate 156,108, forward strand.
GAACAGGGCGGCGGCACGATGTGGTCGCGCCGCCCGCAGACGATGAGGGTCGGCGCGGCGATCTCGCGCAGGTCCACGGCGCGGCCGTCGAGGATCAGGTCGCCCGCGATGAGCAGGTTGTCGCGATAGCAGTCGCACAGCATCTGACGCGCCGCCTCGCCGGGATGGTGCGGGCGGTCGGCGATCCAGCGCTCCATGCGCAGGAAGGCGCGCAAGGCGGCGGGGTCGTCGGCGGTGGCGACCAGCTGCGAGGTGTATTTTCGGCGGCTGCGCACCGGAGTTAGGGCGTGGAAGGCCGAGCCCATCGCACCGCCGGGCAACCCGCCCAGCGCGTCGACGAGGCCTTCGAGCGTTTCCCGGTCGATGGCGCGGATCCAGCGCGGCAAAAGGGCGGCGGGGTCGGCGTGGAAGTCGATGGGGGTGACGATCAGCGCGAGGCCGGCGAGGGTTTCGGGATCGCGGGCGGCGAGGCAGGCCCCGAACACGCCGCCTTCGCAGACCCCGAGCAGCGCGGGGCGGCGGCTGGTCGCCTCCGTCACATGGGCGACGCATCCGGCGAGCAGGTCGTCCACGCAATCGGCGAGGCTCACGAAGCGCTCAGCCCGGCCCGGCGCGCCCCAGTCGAGGCTGAAGAGGTCGACCCCGCGCTCCAGCAGGTCGCGGGCCAGCGAGCGGTCCGCGTCGAGATCGGTCATGGTGGGGCGTCCGACCAGACCATGCGCGACGATCAACGGCGGCAGGCGCGGATCGGCGGCGGCGCGCGGGCGGTAGCGGCGCAGGGTGAGCTTGTCGCGCCGGAAAACCGGGTCTGACGGTGTGGGGCCGATGGCGATCTCCGCCTCCTCGACGGCGGCGAGGGCGGCGACCGCGCGCCAGAACCGGGCCGGCGCGTCGAGGGCGGGTAAAACGGCGGCGCTCATCTGCGTCCGAGCTCGCGTTTGAGCGCGCGCAGCTCGCGCCGCAGCTCGGTCAGCCCGCGGTGCAGGTCGTCCACTTCGCGCCGGGTCGGCAGGGCGCGCGACTCGCACCAGGCCTCGACCATCGCGGTCTCCACGTCGCGCAGCGCGACCGCGGCGGCGAGCAGGCGCGCCTGCGAGACGATGAAGGCCCCGCTCGCGTGCAGCGCGTCGAGTTCGGCGGCGGCTTCGGCTTCCCACAGCGCCTGGAGCCGCTCGGGCGCCAGCGGCGGGTCGGCGCTCGCGGCGCGGGCGGCGCGCTCGACGAGGCGGGTCCACGCGGCGCCGACGAGGCGGCGATGGGCGGCGCGGGCGCGCCGCAGGGCGCGCCAGGCTTGCGTCGCCGGCAGCCCCGCCCGGCCCATTTCGGCGAGCTCCGAGGGCGGCGGGCCGTCTATCAGCCGGCGCAAGGCTGGGTCGACGGCGTCCTCGCCGGCGAAGAGCCAGCAGCCGGGGTCGAGCAGCCGCGCCAGCGTCTCGGCTCCGGTCGCGCTGCGCGCGGCGGCGCTCGCGCGCTCGGCGCTGGCGCGCCAGAGCGCGCTTTGCGTCTGAAGCGCCCCCCAGAGCGCGTCGGCGTCGTCGGCCTCGACCGCGAGGGCTTCGGCGGCGGCGGCCTGGGCGCGGGCGAGCGCCGACCAGCCTTCGGACCAGCCTTTCAGCAGGGCGTCGACGCCGGATGCGCCTTGATCGTTTACGTTCTCGCCGCCGCCGTCCATCGCCTCGGCGCGTCTCAGAAGCCCACGGCGATCAGCGCCTGCGTCAGTCGGTCGATGCCCGCCGCGTTCAGCCCGGCGATGTTGATGCGGCTGTCGCCGATCATGTAGACGCCGTGCGCCTCGCGCAGCGTCTCCACCTGCTCGGGCGTCGCGCCGAGCAGGCTGAACATGCCGCGATGGCGGGCGAGGAAGTCGTAGCCGTCTGAGTTGGTCCGGGCGCGCAACGCATCCGCGAGGCCGGTGCGCAGGGTCAGCATCCGCAGGCGCATCGACTCCAGCTCCGCGGCCCAGTCGGTGCGCAATTCGGGGTCGTTCAGGATCATGGCGACGGCTGCGGCGCCGTGATCGGGCGGCATCGACCAGTTGACGCGCGCGAGCAGCCCCATGTTGGCCTTGGCGAGGTCGGCCGCTTCGGGCGAGGCGGCCAGCGCCATCGCGCAGCCGACCCGCTCGCGATAGACGGCGAAGTTCTTGGAGCAGGAGGCGGCGACCAGCATTTCCGGCACGGAGGCGGCGAGGATGCGCACGCCTTGCGCGTCCTCCTCCAGCCCGTCGCCGAACCCCTGATAGGCGATGTCCACGAAGGGGGTGAAGCCGCGGTCCACGGCGAGCGCGGCGATGTCGCGCCAGTGCTCGGGCGTCAGGTTGGCGCCGGTGGGGTTGTGGCAGCAGCCATGCAGCAGCACCACGTCGCCGGGGCCGGCCTCCGACAAGGCGCTCCGCATCGCGTCGTAATCGACGTCGCGGGTCGCGGGGTCGAAATAGGGATAGGTGCGGAACTGCAGCCCGACCTGCCGCAGGATGCCCTGATGGTTGGGCCATGTCGGGTCGGAGAGCCAGACCGTCGCCCCGCGTTCGGCGCGGTGGATGAGCTCGCACAGCAGCCGCAGCGCGCCGCCGCCGCCGGGCGCCTGCGCCGCGCGCAACCGGTCTTTCGGCGCGGCGTCGCCGAAGACGAGGCCGAGCATCGCCGCGTTGAACGCCTCGTCGCCGGTCGGCGCGACATAGGTCTTGGTGGACTGCGCGGCGAGCAGGCGGCGCTCGGCCTCCTTGACCGCGCGCAGGATCACGGTCGCGCCCGCTTCGTCCTTGTAGACGCCCACGCCGAGATCGAGCTTGTCGGCGCGCGGATCGGCGCGGAAGGCGGCGCTGAGGGCGAGGATCTTGTCGGGCGGGGGCGTCTGGAGCGTCTCGAACATCGCTTCTTCTCCGTCTGCGGCGCGATTCGGGGCGTGAGCCAAGTCTTTTAGGCCTTTTGCGACGTCTGCGCAGGGGGCGGGGCGCGCTGTCGGGCTTGTCAGCGCGCCGAGGGCGGCGCATGAGCAACGTCTCGCCCGCATCCGACGACCGGAGCCTCCGCCATGCCCAGGCCAGACCGCGCCCACCTCCTGCGCTGGGGCGCGACGCTCGCGCTGGGCGGCGCCGGCGGCTGGGTCGCCACGCGGATCGGGGCTCCCCTGCCCTGGCTGCTCGGCGCGCTCGCGGCCACTGGCGCCGCGGCGGCGCTCAAGCTGCGCGTCGCCGGCGGGCCGGTCGCGTTTCCCAACGGCCCCCGGCTCGTCTTCATCCCGGTGATCGGGGTTCTGATCGGCGGGGCCTTCACGCCCGACACGCTCGCGCAAATGCCGCTCTGGTGGCCGGCGCTGCTGTCGGTGCTGCTGTTCGTGCCGGCGGCGCATGCGGCGAACTATGCGGTGTTCCGCCGGCTCGGCGGGCTCGACCGTCCGACGTCGTTCTACGCGGGGATGCCGGGCGGGCTGATCGAGTCGATCGAACTGGGGTCCGCGCGCGGGGCGGACCCGGCGCTCGTCACGGTGCTTCAATTCGCCCGGATCGCGCTGGTGGTGACGGCGCTGCCGCTGATCTTCTCGGTGGCCGAAGGGCAGGCGGTGGGCAGCGCGGGCGGCGCGCGGATCGAGGGGCACGGGCCGCTGACCCTGCGCGAGGCGGCGTTTCTTGCGCTGATCGGAGCGGCGGGTTTCTTCGGCGCGCGGGCGGTCAGGCTGCCGGCGGGCCAGATCCTCGGTCCGGTGATCCTGAGCGCGGCGGCGCATGGCGCGGGGCTGACCGACGCCGCGCCGCCGCAATGGCTGGTGTCGCTCGCGCAGGTGGTGATCGGGACCGGGCTCGGGCAGCGCTTCTCCGGCGTGGACGGGCGGACTCTGCGGCGCTGCTTCGCGCTGTCGGGCGCGTCGGTGGCGGCGATGCTGGCGATCGGCGCGGCGATCGCGCTGGCGATCGACGCGTTGGGTGTGGCGTCTTTCGCGGTGATGCTGTTGGCGCTGGCGCCGGGCGGCGTGGTCGAGATGGGGCTGATCGCGCTGTCGCTGTCGGCGAGTCCGATCTTCGTGACGGCCCATCACCTCGTGCGGATCGTGGCGACGGTGGTCGTCGCGCTCTGGGCCTGGCGCTGGCTGACACGCCACGGATGATCGCCGGGGATCGGCGCGCGCTGCGCGCGCGTGCGGCATTGAGCCCTTGCGGTGAAAGAATATTGCGCAATCAGCGCAATCGCCGTATCGCTCAGGCCGGCATGCGATCCGAGTGATCGCGGTGAACAAGCAAACTGCGCGCGGAGTTTTCTCTTGAAACGGGAAGCAACGCGGAAGCGCCGCAGGCCTTGCGCGGTCGGCGGTTCGGGGACAGGAAGGGGAGTTGCATGAAAATCGAGACGGACGGGGCGGCCTACTGGAAGGCCAACATGAACCTCGTGAAGATCAGTCTGATCATCTGGGCGCTGGTGTCGTTCGGCTTCGGGATCCTGCTGCGCCCGTTGCTGTCGGGCGTTGCGGTCGGCGGGACGGATCTCGGCTTCTGGTTCGCCCAGCAAGGGTCGATCCTCGTGTTTCTGGTGCTGATCTTCTTCTACGCCTGGCGCATGAACGCGCTCGACAAGAAGTTCGGCTGCGACGAAGAATAATCCGGCGACAGGAAATACGGGAAACACGCAATGGATCAGTTTACTCTAAATCTGCTCGTCGTGGGCTTCACCTTCGCGATCTATATCGGGATCGCGATCTGGGCGCGCGCCGGATCGACAGCAGAATTTTACGCGGCGGGTCGCGGCGTTCACCCGGTGACGAACGGCATGGCGACCGCCGCGGACTGGATGTCGGCCGCTTCCTTCATCTCGATGGCCGGCCTGATCGCCTTCGTCGGCTATGACAACTCGACCTTCCTGATGGGCTGGACCGGCGGCTACGTTCTGCTCGCCATGCTGCTCGCGCCCTATCTGCGCAAATTCGGCAAGTTCACCGTGCCCGAGTTCATCGGCGACCGCTTCTACAGCACCACCGCGCGCATGGTGGCCGTGATCTGCCTCATCGTCGCCTCGGTGACCTACGTCATCGGGCAGATGACCGGCGTCGGGGTGACGTTCGCGCGCTTCCTCGAGGTGGACAGCGCGACCGGCCTCTACATCGGCGCGGTGATCGTGTTCGCCTATGCGGTGCTCGGCGGCATGAAGGGCATCACCTACACGCAGGTCGCCCAGTACGTCGTGCTGATCACCGCCTACACGATCCCGGCGATCT